>JAIRXX010000272.1 GCA_031268065.1 Propionibacteriaceae bacterium | reverse complement strand
CTCTTGCCCGGCCTCAATCACGCCCTTCTTGGCCGCTGCCCCGGCCCCGTCCTGGACGGCCTGGCTGAAGTCGTCACACAACCCCGTATCCTCGATGCTTTCCGGGCAGGGTATTTTGGCCGCCGCTGCTTTCGCCACCGCCACCGCCTGGTCTATGAGCTGCTTGTTGTCCTCAATGCCAGCCATGTCGGAGTGGAATGTTTTCACCGCGTTGTTGAGTTCGTTCGCCGCAGCGACTACCTCTTTGGCCGCCGGCTCGACATATTGCAGGAAATCAGTCAGCGGCAGTACCGCGTCGATAATCTGGTTGACTCCACCGGCGTACTGCGCTACACCGCCGGCAAGTTGGGCGGCAACATCAGCTAACTGCTTGGTCTGCTTCGGCAGCGACTTGGTTTCGGACGCCATCCGATCCAGGCCGTCGGCCAATTCCCGGCTGCCGTCTGCCAACTTGTCAACGCCGTCCAGAGATTTCTTGGAGCCAGCTTCACTCAGACCGGTGGAAAGTTCCTCAGCGCCGTCGGCCAACTTCGCCGAGCCGTCGGCCAATTCCTGATACTGGTCTTTCATCTGGTTGAAGCCCAGATACAGCTGGTCTAGGTAGCCTTCGGTCAAGGTGTTGTTGAGCGTGGTGGCGGCGGCGAGCGAGACCAAACGGCCCACTTCGGCGTCAGCGATCCCGGCGACAGGTGAAGTATCGACCGAGATGGTCGCCCGGGCAGCGTCTTTGGCCTCTCGGGCAAATGACGTGGCCAGCGCGGAGAATTCTTTCGGGATGACCACCAGCGCGGCATATTTGCCGCTGGCCAGCCCCTCCTGCCCGTCGCTGAGCGACGCCAGTTTCCAATTCAGATTCTCAGCGCGCTTTGAATCAACCAGCGCGGCGGTCATCTGGCGGCCCAACGGCATATATTGGCCGTTGACAGTGACCGGCTCGTCCAGATTCACCACGGCGGCATCCACACTGGAGCGGAGCCGGTGGTTGGAGTCCCAACCGGCGAAGAAGAATCCACCGGTTATCAGGATCGGAATCAACACCAGCAGGCCGACGCCCGCCCAGGTCTTTCTATTCATCGCTACCTCCAACAGCAGGTGTACCCAGCCGTTCCTCGTCTAAGCGGAGCAACCCATGCGGTCCGGCCACCACCCTGTCCGACGCCCAGCCGGACGGTCCCGCCAGAATCCAGACTGCCGACGATTCGCGCATGGCATCGCGCAACGCCTGCCGGGAGTTGGAATCCAAGCTGTCCGCCCCGTCCACCAAAACAACTTTAGCTGTGCCAGGCAAAGCCCGGCTCAGATCGTCGGCAGGGCCGAGCAGCAACGTGCGGCGCCGAATGACCGCAGATTCTCCACCCAGCACACTCCCAGCCACGCATGCCGTGCCGCCGCTGAACGGGACATGCCCGCTCAGCCCGTAGAGCAGCGCCTTTCTGGCGTCGGCACCGCCCTCCACCACCAGCACACCGCCGTCCGGCACTTCCAAATCCAACCCGGCAAACAGGGTGCGCCCGCCCACCGTGGCGGTGAGGCCCCGAGCTGAGACGGGTGCCGGGTCATCCCCGAAGCTGGCCCGCACCGATAACTGGCGGCTCACCGCCTCCCCTTCCACATCCAAGGTCGGCATAATGCGGTCCAGCCATTTCGGCAGCCACCAAGCCGAGTCGCCGAGCAATTTCATCACCGCCGGGCCGAGCGTCATCCGGACCAGGAAAGCGTCCAACGCCACGCCCACCGCCAGGCAGAAGGCGATGGGCTTGACCATACCGCCGCTGGCTGGGACGAAAAAGACGAAGACCGCGAACATGATGACCCCCGCCGCGACTACGACTTTCGCGGAGTGGGTGAAGCCGTCAACTATGTAATTCGGATTGCCGTGAACATATTCCTCGCGCATCCGCGAGGTGAGGAAGACTTCGTAGTCCATCGCCAGCCCGAAAAGGATGCCCATGCCGAAGATGGGCAGGAAAGAGATCACCGGCCTGGTCTCGACCAGGTTTATCAGCCAGGTGAAGTACCCGTCGTTGAAAACCAGCGCGGTGGCGCCGAATGCCCCGCCCACGCTGAGCAAATAGCCGAGCGCGGCCTTGAGCGGCACCCAGACCGAGCGGAAGACCATCATCAGCAGCAGGAATGACAATCCGACGACGAACAGCGCGAAGGGCAGCATGGAGTCGCGCAGCCGGTTGGTCACATCTATGGTGGCGGCGGTGAATCCGGTCACCGCCGTGTCCACGTCGTAGCGCTGCTTCCATTCGGGAGCTTTGCCTGCCAGTTGGTGTACCAGTTCAGTCGTGGCGGGATCGTCCGGCGCCGTGGTTGGGATCACTTGGACCAGCACGGTGTCGGCATTCGCGTTCGGAGTGGCCATCGGCACCAATTTGACCCCTGGCATCGCCTCGATCTCGGCCTTCAACCCGTCTGCGACACCCATCGGATCGGTGGACTCCACGATGTCGGCTGTCACCACCAGGGGGCCGTTGTAGCCGACTCCGAAGTGTTCGCTGATCATGTCGAAGGTGATCCGATCCAGCTCACCGGGGGCTGACTGCCCCGAATCCGGCAGCGCGAGTTCCAAATGGGTGGTCGGCAGCGACAAGGCCCCCAAACCGGCCACCACGAGCAGGCAGGGCAGCAACGGCCAGCGGGTCACCGCCTTTACCCACCAAGTCGCTGGATTCCAACCGCGCCTCCGGCTCGTCCGAGCCGCCTTGGGCCGCAGGCGTTCCCCGAAAAAGCCGAGCAGCGCCGGGACCAGGCTGATCGCCAGGCAGACCATAAACGCGACCGTCGCGGCGGAAAGGCAGCCCATGATGGTCAAGAACGGCAGATTAGCGATGCTCAACCCGATCAACGCGATGATCACAGTCATCCCGGCGAAGATCACCGCCGATCCCGCCGTGCCCACCGCCCGTGCGGCAGACTCCTCAACGCCCAAGCCGGTGGCCAACTGGTCGCGGTGCCTGGCGACGATGAACAGCGAATAGTCGATGCCCACCGCCAAGCCCAGCATCACCGCCAAGATAAGCGTGGTGGCGCTGACCGACATCAGGGAGGCGTCCAACGTCACCACGCTGAACCCGCACCCCACCCCAGTGAGCGCGGTTGCCAGCGGGACGGTCATCCCGAACACCGAGCCGAGGGTTAGCACCAGCACCACGACGGCCACGATCAGTCCCAGGGACTCAACCCAGGTGAATTCGGGCATGTGGATGGAAAAGACGCTGCCACCGACATTCGCCGTGGCGCCGGGCAGGAAGTCGGATATTTTTTCAGCCCGGTCGACCAAATCCGCCCTGTCGGCGTCGCTGAATGCCGACACCCCGCCGAAGACCCGGATTGACGCCAGCGCGTACTTCCCGTCGTCGCTGATCTGTCCAGACACCTGCTCCAAATACGGCGAGGTCACCCCTTTGACATAGCCCGCATTTTCCAACTGCGCGAAATACCGCTCCACTTGGCCTTTGACTGCCGGGTCATCCAGCCGCGTGCCATCGGGGGCGGTCAAAATCAACTGGGCCGACGAGTCAGCCGCGTCTGGGAAAGTCACCGCCAACCGCTCCAGCGCCACCTGTGAAGCTGCGCCGGGAATTGAGAAACCGTCATCAAATTGTTTCGGCGATGCCAACGCGCCCAGGCCGAGCACTGCGAGGATCAACCCCCAGACCAAGACCACCTGTTTGCGGTGGCGGAAGCAGGAGCGGGCCAACCGATAGAGAAATGACGACAACAGCGACCCCCGAAACCGATTTACCCATCAGTCTAGTGCAGCCAGAATCACCCCCCAGCCGCGCCCACTGGTGCGGCAACGCCCTTCACACCCGTTTGCGCCTGAATACCGCCAGGGACGCGGCGAGCAGCGCCACCACACAGAGCGCGCAGATCACCACCGCCGTCACAAAGTCGCCTGCGCTTGCCTGCCCGTCGAGCAGCGCGAGCGTACCGCCGGAAAGCGAGATCGGGTTGTACTTGGCGAGCTTCGGCACGATGCCCAGCACGCTCAAAACGGCTGTCACGCCGCCTGTCAAAAGCAGGCTTCCGTAGAAGTTCGCAAACAGCGTTCCGCCGAGAATCAGCAGCGCGATCAGCAGCTCGCCGAACAGCCACATGCCCCCAAACGCCAGCGGCGCGTTTTGCAGCTCGATCTCCCAGTAATACGCCGTGTACGAGGCAGCCACGCCCAGGCAGAGCAGGTACGCGAGCGTCCAGAGCAGCGTCGCGGCGGTGAACTTTGCGAGTATGACCGTCTCGCGCCGCAGCCCTTTCGCCAGCAGGTTTACCAACGTCCCGCGCGAGAACTCGCTTGCCATGATGCCCGAGAAAATGATGATAAGCGCAAGCACACCCATCTGGCCGACGTTCTTGAAGAATTGCGTCCACGAGTCCATCGCCGTCGGCTCGGGCAGGTTCAGCGTCATACCGCCCAAGTCGATGGCGCCGAGGATATCGGGCAACATCTTTGCAGTCAGCGGGGACATGATGCCGAGCAGCGCGAACACCGCAAGCAATACGGCAAGGCGGTAGGTGCGCAGGCTCTCCGTCAGCTCCTTTTTTGTGAACACGGCAAATGCTTTCATGACACCACCTCCAGGAACAGGCTCTCGATGTCGGCCTTGCTGAAGGTGACGCTTGTCTCGGTCTGCCCTGAGATGTTGAACCAGGTGCTGGCCTCTGGCAGCGACATGAACGTCTCCTTGTCCGCATTTGACGCGAAGTTGATTGTGGTGTCGCTCGCGCCGTGGCGTGCCCTAAGCTCGCCCAGGGTGCCGCAAAGCGCGATTCCGCCCTTGTCCAGCACCGCCACGCTGTCACAGATGCGCTCCACATCGGAGAGGACATGCGTCGAGAACACAACCGTGGTTCTGCCTTTTATCTCGTGCAAGATGTCGAGTATC
>JAIRXX010000244.1 GCA_031268065.1 Propionibacteriaceae bacterium | reverse complement strand
TTCAACCCGAACGTGTTCAGCGGTATCTCGCTGTTGGACCGGGGCGGCAAGCTCTCCAAGCCGCTGGGGGACGTCCGGGTGCGGCAGGCGATCAACTACGCCCTGGACCGCCAGGCCGTCACCACCGCCATCTTCGGGGAATGGGCTATTCCCACCACCCAGACCCTGAACGGCGAGGGCTACCAGGAATCGTTAGATAGCTACTATGCCTATGACGTGGAGAAAGCCAAGCAGCTGATGGCCGAGGCGGGCTACGCCGACGGATTTGAGCTTCCAGTGGTGTCCACGTCATTCTTCAGCGGCGACCAGATGGTCCAGGCCATCGCCGGGCAGTTGGCTGAGATCGGAATCACCTTGAAAATAGATTCCAAATCCGATGTAAACGAATACGTGACAGTGATGTCTTCCGGCGAAGCGCCCGCGTCCTGGATTGGATTCGGCAGCCTGCCGATGTTCATCGAGGGGCCGCAGCTCTTCATGCCCAACGCGCTGTTCAACCCGTTCCACACCGAATCTCCGGAACTGACCGACCTTTACGCCAAGTTGGCCATCGCCAGCGACGCCGACCGAAAGTCCATCTCGGAGCAGATCGAGACCTATCTGGTGGAACAGGCGTGGTTCGCCCAAGTCGCCTGGGTGCCGCTGGGCACTTACTCCTCTGCCAAGGTTGACACCCAAGCTATCGACGCCAGCACCGGCCTGGTGCCCATCGTCTCCATCGCTGATCTGAAACCAGCGGCCTGAGCCGTTAACCAGAACCATCCACAACCTCCCAACGAAGACTAGCGATGTCAAAACAGCCAGTTAAGGCCACCGCCAGGAGGCGGGTCGCATGATCCGCCTCCTCGGTAGGTGGCTGGTGAATTCGGCCCTCATCCTGCTGGTGGTCTCCGGACTCACCTTCGTCCTCATCTCCTTCGCTCCCGGCGATGCGGCCCGCACCATCCTGGGCCAGACCGGCACGCAGCAGCAGTATTTGGAATTGCGGGCCAAGCTGCACTTGGACGACCCGCTGCCGGTGCGTTATTGGGACTGGCTGAGCGGCGTGCTGCAAGGTGACTTCGGAGAATCCATGTTCTCCCACGACCCGGTTTCCCAACTCGTCTGGGACCGCATCGGGGTGACTATCTGGCTGGTGCTCGGCGCGTTGGCGCTGATCGCTGTCGCCGGGGTGGCTCTCGGCATCGCGTCCGCGCGTTTCCGGGGGCCGCTTGGCCGGGTGCTGGACGTGATCTCGCTGCTGGGCGTCTCCATCCCGAATTTCTGGTTCGGCTTGCTGCTGGTGAGCCTGCTCGCTGTCGCCATCCCCATCTTCCCGGCCACCGGGTACGTCTACCCGTCGGTGGACGCCATTGGCTGGCTGCGCTCATTGGCCTTGCCGGTATTCACCCTGGGGCTGGCTGGCATCGCCATCGTCGCCAAGCAGACCAGGGACGCCATGTCCACCCAATTGAACCAAGAATACGTTTCCGCGCTGCGGGCACAAGGCTTGTCTGAGCGCTCCATCGTCTATCGGCATGTGCTGAAGAACGCCGCCGTCCCGCTCACCACCGTGCTGGGGCTGATGATGATCGGCCTCTTCTCCGGGACGGTGCTGGTCGAGTCCATCTTCGCGCTGCCCGGCTTGGGCGGGCTGGTGGTAAACGCCACCAGCCAACATGACATCCCCGTGGTGGAGGGCGTGGCGCTGGTCTATGCGTTGATGGTCGTCACCACCAACCTGGTGGTAGACCTCATCTACCGGGGGGTCAATCCGAAAGTGCGGGTGTCATGAAAACCGTCAAAGCCTTCTTCGGCCAGCCGTTGGCGAGCTTTGCCCTCATCGTCGTCGCGCTGGTGGTCTGCTCAAGCGTCTTCGCCGCCGTCGTGGCCCCCTACGACCCGCTCAAGCAAGACCTCCAGGCGGCCAATTCGCTGCCGTCTCCAGCGCACTGGCTGGGAGCGGACACTCTGGGCCGGGACATATTGTCCAGGCTGTTGCACGGCGGGCAGATCACCCTGTTCGGGGCGCTGATCGCCGTCAGCGTCTTTTTGGCGCTCGGCGTGCCGCTGGGGCTGGCCGCCGGCTATTTTCGCGGCTGGCTGGACGCTGCCGTCTCCCGGATCGTGGAGGTGCTTTTCGCGGTGCCGGTGATGATCATCGTGCTGGTGGTGGTCTCGGTGTTCTCTGGCGGCATCGCAGCCTCTATGGTCACCATCGGCATCCTCTCTTTCGGTTCCCTCTTCCGGGTAGTGCGCGGGCAGACGATGGCCGCCGCCAGGGAGCTTTATGTGAAAGCCGCCCGTTCTGAGGGCCTGCGCGGCGCAGCCATCCTGCGCCGCCACATCCTGCCCAATATCTGGGGGCCGGTGATCGTGCAGGCGTCGCTCTTCTTGGCCGGGGCCATCCTCACCGAATCCGGCCTTGCCTTCCTCGGCTTCTCCGTGCAGCCGCCAGCGCCGAGCTGGGGGGCGATGATCGGCGAGGCCGCCCGCGTCATCTCCGCCCATCCCTGGCAGTTGGTGCCGCCCGGAGTCCTCATCGGGCTGTTGGTGCTCTGCCTGGGGCTAATCGGGGACGGTGTGCGGGATGCGGTGACCCGTTCGACCGCGCCGCCGCGCACCGTGAAACCGCATGGCCAGGCTGAGTCCACCTCCGCCAGCGGTTTCACCGCGCGGGCGGGGAGTTTGCTGGCTGTGGACCACTTGACGGTGGCTTTCGGCGGCGCCGATCCGATCCAGGTGGTGGAAGATGTCTGCTTCGATGTGCTGCCAGGGGAGACGGTGGGCATCGTCGGTGAGTCCGGCTCTGGCAAAACGGTTTCCGCGCGGGCAGTCATCGGCCTGCTCGGCAGCGGCGGAAGAGTCGTGTCCGGCCAGGCCGACTTCGCCGGACGCGACTTGCTGGGTTTGGACAAGGCGGCGCTGCGGCGGGTGCGCGGCGGCGAAATAGGTCTGATCCCGCAGGAGCCGATGACCACCCTTGACCCGGTTTTCAGCATCGGCAAGCAGCTTTCCGAGGTGGTGCGCAAGCACGGACGACGCCCCGCCGATGAGCCGCCTGGCCTTGCTGGCTCCCCGGCCTCTTTGGCGCAACGCCCTCCCGCCGCCCAGCCATCGATGCGGCGGCTGACCAAGGCGCAGACGCGCCAGCGGGTGCT
>JAIRXX010000210.1 GCA_031268065.1 Propionibacteriaceae bacterium | reverse complement strand
ATCACCGGCGCGGTGATACCGGTAGACGGCGGATTGGGCATGGGACACTAGATGCGCTATTCAGCGAAGTGGAAGTGAGCAGACATGGGCATCATGGAAGGCAAGAACGTCCTGGTCGCGGGTGTGACACTGAACACCTCGATCGGTTATCGGGTGGTGGAAATCGCCCAAGCCGAAGGGGCAAATGTGGTGGTGAGCAATTTTGGCCGGGCGATGAGCCTCACCGCAAGAGTTTTACGGCGGCTCGACCCGGTTCCGCCGCTGCTCGAATTGGACGTCACCGATGAGGGCCACTTGGAAACACTGGCCGATAGGCTCGCCGAGCATTTCGACCACCTGGACGGTGTGGTCCATTCCATCGCCTACGCCAATCCGGAACGCGCTCTGGGCGGCGCTTTCTTGTCGACCAAGTGGGAAGACGTCGGCGTTTCGCTGCAAACGTCGGCCTATTCCCTGGTCAGCCTGGCCACAGCCTGCAAGCCGCTATTCCCCAAGACCGCTTCAGTGGTCGGGTTGACTTTCGACGCCAGGACTTCCTGGCCTGCCTACGACTGGATGGGGGTCTCCAAGGCTGCTTTGGAGAGCGCGGCCCGCTATCTGGCCCGCTATCTCGGAAAAGAGGGCGTCCGCTGCAATCTGGTGGCCGCAGGCCCGTTGGACACCATCGCCAAGAAAGCGATCCCCGGAGCTGAACTCTTCAACGACGTCTGGGCGGACCGCGCCCCGCTGGGGTGGGATCCGACTGACGCCACCGCTGCCGCCAAGGCTGTGGTGGCATTGTTGAGCGATTGGTTCCCAGCCACCACCGGCGAGATGATCCATGTGGACGGCGGATTGCATTCCACCGGCGCCTGAACCGTTGTTCCAGCCCAAAAAAGCCTGGAACAAGGGGTTTTGGAAATGAACTCATGGGGACAGGGCCCAGGATGCTGATGTAAGTTTATGTCATGGCAAGTGTGGTCGAGCTAGACAGCGTTTCAGTCATCCGCTCCGGTGCCACACTTCTGGACTCGATCACCTGGAGTGTCGGCGAGACTGAGCGTTGGGTGATCATCGGGCCTAATGGGGCGGGCAAGACAACGCTGCTGCAAATCCTAGGCGCCCAATGGCACCCCTCTAAAGGGCGGGCGACAATTCTGGGGGAGCGGCTTGGCGCGGTCGACGTTTTCGAGCTTCGGCCCCGGATCGGCGTGGCATCGGCGGCGCTCGCGGATCGAATTCCGAAATCGGAAGCGGTGCGGGATGTGGTGCTGTCTGCCGCATATGCGGTGACTGGGCGCTGGCGCGAAGTGTATGAGACTGAAGACTATGCGCGCGCCGCGCACCTGATGGAAATGCTTCGGGTGGAGCAGTTGGCTGACCGCACTTTCGGCACGCTGAGCGAGGGGGAGCGCAAAAGGGCGCAGATCGCGCGGGCGTTGATGACCGATCCGGAGATGCTGCTCTTGGACGAGCCGGCGGCGGGGCTGGACCTTGCCGGACGCGAAGCGCTGGTGGCCACTTTGAGTGAGATTTGCCTGGACCCGACCGCTCCGGCGACGATCCTCGTCACCCACCATGTGGAGGAAATTCCGGCTGGGATAACCCATGCGCTCTTCCTGGCTGGCGGCAGGGTTGTCGCCGCTGGGCCGATTGGCGAAACGCTGAAAACCGATGTGCTTTCCGACACCTTCGACATGGATTTGGAAGTCTCGAGGGCCGGTGGGCGCTGGTCGGCGCGGGCGGTGATACCCAAACATGCCCGGCCTGGCCTGGGGGCCTTCTCCTTCGGCCAGGCGCGGCTGTGAGCTTGGGGCGGAACTTGGGCCGTGCGGGCTGGTTTCGCACTGGCTTGGCCGGTCAGTTTGCAGATGACTTCTTGGGGGTCAGCGGCCAATCAGCCGGATAGAGGTGGGCGATCTCCTCATGGTCGGCGTAGAGCTTGCGGCGCACCCGGCCAGAGAGCCGGTCCGCGAAAACCATTCCCTGCAAGTGGTCGGTCTCGTGTTGCAGGCAGCGGGCCAGCAATCCGGTTCCAGACACCGTCAACGGTTCTCCCCAGGGGTCAACGCCGGTGCAAACCGCCAAGGTGGGGCGGGCCAGCGGCGCGTAGCCCCCGGGCAGGGAGAGGCAGCCTTCCTCTATCGACTCCAACTGCCTCTCGGGGCCAGCCGGTGTGGTCACGCTGGGATTGCAGACCGCTCCGAAACGGTAGTGCTCGTCGGCGTCTGGGCAGTTGAAAACGAACAGCGAAATGCCCAGGCCGACTTGGGTCGCCGCCAGGCCGACTCCGGGCGCGACCTCCATAGTGGCGAACATGTCGCGGACGAGTTCCCGCAGCGCGTCGTCAAAGGCGGTGATCTGTTTCGTGGGAGCATGCATCACCGGCGTCCCCCAGCGGGTGATCGGGAGAATCTTCCCGCCCGTCATCAATACTTCGATCGGCACAACGGCCATCTTAAGCCGCAAACGGGCTGATCCGTGGGACTCTGGAGGAATGGAACGCGAACTGGACGGTGAGTTCGCCCAAGTTTTGGAACGCTACGCGGCTCACCTTGCGGCTGAACGCGGGCTGTCCGCGAATACCGTCAAGGGTTATCGCAGCGACTTGGCCCTGGCGTTGGCACAGCTGCGCAGCCGAGGTGTCGAAACGTTGGCGGCGGTGGACACCGGCGAATTGCGTGCCTGGCTGGGCGCCCAGCACGCCTCGGGAGCTGGGCGGGCCACGCTGCAGCGCCGGGTGGCCGCGCTCAAATCGTTCTTCGCTTGGGCGGTGCGCGGCAAGCTCATTGAAAGCGATCCCGCAGCCGTGTTGAATTCGCCCAAAGTGAGCCGCAAACTCCCACCCACACTGCGTGCCGCCCAGGTGGACAACTTCATGGATGCGCTGCTGGCCCGCGTTGACCAGGCTAAGACCTGCCACGCCCGATCTGCCGCCCGGCGCGACCTGGCCATCGTTGAAACGCTGTATTCCACCGGTATCCGGGTGAGCGAGCTTTGCGGGCTGCAGCTGGACGGCATCGACCGTGACCGGGGCGTGTTGCGGGTCGTCGGCAAAGGCGACAAGCAGCGGACGGTGCCCCTGGGGTTGCCCGCGCTCCGCGCGTTGGATGACTGGATAGCCCATCGCGGTGTACTGGCCAAGCCCGAGGCCGGGCAGGCGGTATTCGTCGGTGACCGTGGGGGGCGTATTGACCCCAGGGTGGTGCGCCGTATCGTCCACCGGGGGTTGACCCTCATCCCGGACACTCCCGAGCTGGGGCCGCACGGGCTGCGCCACGCTATGGCCACGCATCTGTTGGAGGGTGGGGCCGATCTGCGCAGCGTCCAGGAAATACTGGGGCATTCCTCGCTGGCCACCACGCAGATCTACACCCATGTCACCAGCGAGCGCATCCGCCAGGTGTTCAACCAAGCCCATCCCAGGGCGTAGCCAGCGCTCATAGAAACCCCTGTGGATCGAAGTACGCTCCGTCCACACTCACCGAGAAGTGGAGATGGCAGCCGGTGCTCCAGCCGGTGTTGCCGACTCTCCCCACCGTCTCGCCGCGCTGCACCGTCTCGCCGGGGCGAACTTTATAGTCGAGGGCGTGGAGGTAGGAGGTGCGCAGCCGGTGCCCGCCAGCAAGCCCGTGGTCGATGACGAGCCGATTTCCCCCCGACTCGTCGTAGCTGACCCGCTCGACCACGCCGCTCGCCGCCGCGCGGATGGGGGAGCCGCAGTCGGCTCCGATGTCGATGCCTTCGTGCATGCGCCACTCGTTGAAGATTGGATGCAGGCGCATGCCGA
>JAIRXX010000185.1 GCA_031268065.1 Propionibacteriaceae bacterium | reverse complement strand
GTTTAATGGGCGAAAATGCCACCTTCGGCACCCTGCCGGCGCTGGCTTTCGTCGGTTTCCAGGCGGCTTTCGCCATCATCGCCACTGCGCTGGTGTCCGGGGCGATCGCTGACCGCGCGTCCTTTGGCGGCTGGACGATCTTTACCATCTGCTGGGGGATTCTGGTCTATTTTCCAGCCGCGCATTGGGTCTTCGACTTCGGCGGGGTGACCGACAGTTCCGGCGCCACCACCCAAGTCGGCGGATGGATCGCCAGCCTCGGCGTGATCGATTTCGCCGGTGGCACAGCCATCCACATCAACGCCGGCATTTCGGCGCTGGCGCTGGCGCTGGTGCTCGGCCCGAGGATCGGCTTCAACCAAAAGCCGATGCGCCCACACAACCTGACCCTGGTGATGCTGGGCGCAGCGATGCTGTGGTTCGGCTGGTTCGGCTTCAACGCCGGTTCCGCCGTCGCCGCTGACGGCACCGCCGCATTCGCTTGGGTCAACACCCTCGGCGCCACCTGCGCCGCCATGCTCGGCTGGCTCCTGGTCGAGAAGCTCAGAGACGGGCAACCCACCTCGCTGGGCGCGGCCTCGGGCATCGTGGCGGGGCTGGTCGCAATCACCCCGGCCTGCAGCGCGGTCGCACCCTGGGCGGCGCTGGTCATCGGATTGGCCGCCGGAGTCGCCTGCGCCTTCGCCGTCGGCCTGAAATACCGGCTCGGCTATGACGATTCGCTCGACGTGGTGGGCGTCCACCTGATCGGCGGGCTAGTCGGCACCTTGCTGATCGGGTTCTTTGCCGATCCGTCCAGCCCAGCGGCAACCGCCGGACTGTTCTACGGAGGCGGGCTGGACCAGCTGGGCAAACAGGCCATCGGGGCGTTCGCAGTGTTGGCCTACGCCTTCGTCGCCAGCTATCTGATCGCGCTGGCCATCAAGAAGACCATCGGCTGGCGGGTCACGCCGAGCGCCGAGCTGGGCGGAATCGACCTAGCTGAGCATTCCGAAATCGGATACGACCTCAGCCCGGTCTACTACACCAGCCGGGTGCAGCGCACTTTGGTGCTGAGCAAAGAAGACCTGCCCACGACTACCACCGCGAATCGAGGCTGATCATGAAACTTGTGGTGGCGATCATTCAGCCAGACATGCTGGAAGACGTGCAGAAAGCGCTCGTGCGGCACGGCGTCTCCGGGATGACCATCAGCGAGGTGAGCGGCTATGGCCGCCAGCGCGGACACCTAGAGGTGTACCGAGGCGAGGAATACACCATCGACTTCATCCTCAAGATCCGCATTGAAGTGATCGTGGACGACGATGAGGCGCAAGCCCTCACCGACGTCATCCGGCAGTCCGCATGCACTGGACAAGTAGGGGACGGGAAGATTTGGACCATCCCGGTCGAATCCGTCGTCCGAATCAGAACCGGGGAACACGGCAGCGTGGCGATTTGAAATGCCACCGGTGGGCTGGGGAATATGGCGCATTCCCCAGCCCGCCGGTTCCCGAGCACGCTGGGCCAGGCTGGCGTCAAGGATCGAAGACCGGGCGAGCCAGACAGGCCGCGCCGACTACGGTGACGCCGACGTCGGCGCAGGCCCGCACCGCCTCTGCCAAAGTGGCCCCGGTGGTGATGAGATCGTCCACAATGATGACTTCGGTGCGGGAGCCGGCACCGCGCAGATTCGCCGCAGTGCGCCAGCTCAGCGCACCGCGCACATTCTCCTTCCGCGCGGCAGCGCCAAGCTCAGACTGGTCGAGCGGCGTTCGCACCAGCTTCAGCGCGGCGCTCACCTGGACATCGGCACCGGAAGCGCGCAACTTGCGTGCCGCACGCAATGCCACGTCGCGGGGCAGGTCCACCCCACGCTGCTGCACCCTGGCCTTAGCGGTGGGCACCGGCACCAGCAGCGCCGGGAAACCGGGCCGCAGCGCCAGCAGCGCATGTTGCAAAACGACGGCCAGCGGGTCCAGCAGCGCCAATCCGTGCCGCTCCTTTGCCACCAGCACCGCCTGGCGCAAAACTCCGCGATAGGCTCCCCCAGCCGCCACCGGGATTCCGGCGCAATGGGTCAGCAGCACTGGCGAATCGGTTAACTCCCGGCGACAGTCCGGGCACAGGCCAAAGGCGGCCACGCCGCAGCCGGGGCAGCAGGCACCGAGCACCAATTCGGCGAAGGCGTTGACCGTTGGATGCATATCCACATCATCTGCCCCGCCGCCTTTGGCGATTCAGTTGTCCACAGCCCTATTTCACCCCGCCAGGCCGCCCCACCCAACAGCCTCACCCGGCATAGGTGACGGCGGAGATTCCGACGACCCACGGCGTCCAGCTGAAGTCGGCGTCAAAGCGGTAGAGCACGCCGCTGCTGGAGCGGGCCAGCATCTGATAGCCGGGGGCAACCGCCAACTCCGCCAAGTCGATCGCGTTGCTCGGCCCGATATCGGAGACCCGCGCGGAGTCCTGGGTGGCCCGGACCACGCTGGTGGCGTCTTGGTGGTCGGCCACCAGCACGAACAATTCACTCGGGGCCGACCAACCCAGGTCGATGATCCGGGCGGCGTCGATCCCGGACAACTCCACCCGCTGCCAAGCTTCCAAAGCGAATCCACCGTTCCGG
>JAIRXX010000081.1 GCA_031268065.1 Propionibacteriaceae bacterium | reverse complement strand
TGCCTACGAGGAAGAGATTTTCGGCCCAGTGCTAGTCGTGCTGCGGATCAAGGATTTGGACGAGGGCATCGAAGTGATCCGGCGCAATCCGTACGGCAATGGCGCTGCCATTTTCACCTCTTCCGGCGAGGCCGCCCGCCGCTTCATGCGGGCCATCCCGGTCGGCATGATTGGGGTAAACGTGCCGATCCCGGTCCCGGTGGCCTACCACTCCTTCGGCGGCTGGCAGGATTCGTTCTTCGGGGAGTCGCACATCTACGGCCCCGAAGGAGTGAAATTCTTCACCGAAGCCAAGGTCATCACCCAGCGTTGGCCCCAGCCCAAAACAGAGGCTGCCGCTGCCACCTTCCACTTCGCCGGGGCGAGCCAGGGCGCGAACTAGCTCCCTGGGGAAACCGAACGAACGCCTCGGCCTCCGCTCTCAGCGGAGCCGGGGCGTTTTCAGCGCTCGTAGACGGTGATGTCGATGAAGTACTGGTCCCAGCGGTAACAGTGGTCACCGAATTCGACCGGCTTCCCAGCGGCGTCGAAAGCCACCCGGGACATGGTGAGCAGCGGATCGCCAGGCTTAAGGCCAAGCATCTGCCGCTCCTGCCCGTTGGGCCGGCGCGCGCCGATGATCTGGTGTCCGACCGCTGGCTGGATGCCGTTTTCGCGCAACAGCGCGTACATGCCGTGGTTGGCCAACGAGCGTTTGGGCAGCACCGACTCGGGAAAGGGCAGCCAATTGCGCAGCAAAGCCATCGGAATGTCCCCGGCGGAGCGGAGCCGCTCCACATAGAGCAGCGGGGAATCGAAGGGCAGCCCCATTTTCTCAGCGGCGTTGGCGTCGGTGACATCGGTCTGGTAGGCGATTACCGTGGTCAACGGCTTCCGCCCGCTGGCGACCAAATCCTCATATAGGCTGGTCAGCTCGGCTTTGCGGTGGATGGCCTTGCTGGCCACCGTCGTCCCGATGCCCCGTCGGCGCACCAGCAGGCCGCGATTCACCAATTCAGCGATAGCGCGGCGGATCGTTGGGCGGGAAAGCTCCAGCCGCTCGGCCAAGGACAGTTCATTCTCGAAAGTGTCGCCCGGCTGCAATTCGCCATTCTCAATGGCGGCTGAGAGTTGCTCAGCGACCTGATGATACAGCGGCACCGGACTGGTCCGCTCGATGGTGACGCGGATTCGTTTGCTCACATGAGTACTTTAGCAATAACTCCACTATAAGTAAGTATGTAAATACAAAAAGTTACCCTTGCCAACCAGCGCTCATCCCCGCAGCATCGAGCCTGTCCCAAGCATCTTGGGAAAACGCCGATATAGCCAGGCTGGGCGGCATAGGATTAGCGGATTAGGGAAAGGACGACTGGTGCTGCTTGCTGGGCAGACGGCAGAGGTGCTGTGCATCGGGCGCGTCGGCGTGGACGTTTATCCGATGCAGATCGGGCGTGGCTTGGAAGACGTCGAGACATTCGGGAAATTTCTCGGCGGCAGCGCTGGGAACGTGGCTGTGGCCGCTGCCCGGTATCGGCGGCGCACCGCGTTGATCAGCAAGACTGGGAACGACCCATTCGGGCGCTTTGTGCATCGGACCCTGCGCGAATTGGGCGTAGACGACTGCTTCGTCGGCATGGAATCGGCCTCCCCCACCCCGGTGACTTTCTGCGAAATCTTCCCACCAGACACCTTCCCGCTCTTCTTCTACCGCACCCACACCAGCCCGGACTTGCTGATCCGGGCCGACAAATTGCCGGTGGAGCACATCGCCCAGGCTGGGGTGTTTTGGGCCACTCTCACCGGATGCTCGACGGAGCCGTCTAGGCAAGCGCATTTTGAAGCCTGGCGGATTCGGGGACGCCGCCAGCACACCGTGCTCGATTTGGATTACCGCCCTAAATTCTGGCCCAGCGGCGGTGCGCGGGAACAAGCGGTCCAAGCGCTGCCGCACTGCACCGTGGCCGTCGGCAACATCGAGGAGGGCCACGTCGCCACCGGTGAGACCGAGCCGCACCGGATCGCGGAGGCATTGCTCAAAATGGGCGTCGAATTGGCCGTGGTCAAGTGTGGGGCACAGGGAGTGCTGGCCATGTCCGCCGATCAGACGGTCGAAGTGCCGGGGCTGCAAATCGAAGTGGTGAACGGACTGGGCGCCGGCGATGCCGTCGGCGGGGCGCTGTGCCACGGACTGCTCGCCGGTTGGGACATTGAGCACACCATCCGCTTCGCCAACGCCGCCGGGGGGCTGGTCGCCAGCCGTATCGAGTGTTCCACCGCCATGCCCACCGAAGCCGAAGTCTCGGCGATGCTGGCATAGCCCCGGTACCCAAGCCGGAGCGGCGGCTCTGACTCAGCCGCGCAGGCCAATCGGCAGGTAATCGCGTTCCCGCTCACCTATGTAGACCTGCCGGGGGCGGCCGATCTTATTGCTCGGGTCGGCATTCTGCTCGCGCCATTGGGCGATCCAGCCGGGAAGCCGCCCTAGCGCGAAGAGCACGGTGAAGGCATTGACCGGAAAACCCATTGCCTGATAGATAAGCCCGGTGTAGAAGTCCACATTGGGATAAAGCTTGCGCTCTTGGAAGTACGGGTCGGCCAGCGCCGCCTCCTCCAGCCGCAAGGCGATGTCGAGCAGTTCGTCATTGCCTTGGCGCTTGGAAAGTATCGCATCGGCGTGGCGCTTGACGATTGCCGCGCGCGGATCGTAATTCTGGTAAATCCGATGGCCGAAGCCCATCAGCTTTGTGGTGTCTTTCTTGTCCTTCACCTTATTGACATACGCCTGGACGTTGCCGCCGTCGTCCCTGATCCCGGCCAGCATCTCCAACACGGCCTGGTTGGCGCCGCCGTGCAGTGGGCCGGACAGCGCGTTCACCCCAGAAGCGACCGATACGTAGAGGTTCGCCCCGGAAGAGCCAACCAGCCGCACCGTCGAGGTGGAGCAGTTCTGCTCGTGGTCGGCGTGCAAGATCAGCAGCACGTCGAGCGCCCGGGTCACCGCGTCGTCAAAGGGGTAAGGCCCGGTGGGCAAGCCAAAGGCCATCCGGAGGAAATTCTCGATATAACTCAGCGACTCGTCTGGATAGAGGAACGGCTGGCCGACGGAATTCTTGTAACCGTACGCGGCTAGCGTGGGCACGTTGCCCATCAACCGGTAGGTGGCCTGGTCGAGATCGCGCGGATCGATGTTGGGATTGGTGCCCACAAATGTTGACATCGCGTTGATGCCAGCCGCCAGGACTGGCATCGGGTGGGAGCGCCGGGGCAGGAAGCGGAACATTTCTTTCAGCCGCTCGTCCAGCATGTTGTATTTGGCGATGTTGCCGCTGAAGGCTTCCAACTGGGCAGCGGTGGGCAACTCCCCGTACAACACCAGATAAGAAACTTCCAAGAACGTGGCCTGCTCAGCCAATTGCTCAATTGGGTAGCCCCGATAGAGCAGGATACCGGCAGCGCCGTCAATGAAAGTGATCGCGGATTTGCACGAAGCCGTCGAGCCGAAGCCTTGATCGAGCGTCGTTTTCCCAGTGTTGGCCAACAACTTGCTGACGTCGTAGCCGTCACCGCCCAAGGTGGCCGCCGCCAGCGGCAATTCGCAACTTACTTCGTCAGTGGTGAATATTGCGCTAGGCATGTTCCCCCCTATTCGCGCCTTATTTCGCCACCATACTTCAGCTTCCGCCCGTTCTGGGTGGAAATCGAGGGTGCGTAATTACCCACTTCGCTAGTCGGCCTTGGCCAGCTGGCTTCCAGAAGCGGCGAGTTCGCCGTACCTGGGTTGTCGGCGGGGGTGGCACTTTCGGGTGTACCCAGCGCGTCGAGGGCTTGTTTTAGTCGTGTCGTACTCGCCGTTTCAGTCCTTTGACTGGCCTGTCAAAGCCTTCACGACAAGTGTCCGCGCTACCCAACCGGCGCAGCCAGCCCAGCTGGGCCAAACGGCTTTGCCGCTGCTGGCTCGTACCGGATCGGACCCGGCATAACTCCGGACACTTCGCTGGGCTTCCTTGTAGGCTCAACACATGGAGCAGAAATTACCGATCACCGTCGGCTTTGACGGTTCGGAATTCGCCACAGCGGCGCTGCGCAAAGGGCTGTGGCTGGCGCAACGGCTCGATTTGCCGCTGCGCATAATCCGCGCTTGGACGATCAGCAACGCGCCGCGCCCAACCTCTTGGGAGCCGGGTTTCATCCCGCCGATTGAGGACTTCGCCGCAGCGATGACCGAACTCTCCAACGCCCAACTCTCTCCAGTGCTTGCCGAATACCCGCAAGTCGAGGTGGCTATCGAGGTGCCGCATGGGGCAGCGGGGCGAGAATTGATCCGGGCGAGCGAGGCATCGTCAATGATCGTGGTCGGCAC
>JAIRXX010000060.1 GCA_031268065.1 Propionibacteriaceae bacterium | reverse complement strand
CGCGCGAACCCAAGCGTACTGTGTTTTTCGGTCCCGGCCAAAGTTGCCGAACCGCCGATTAGACATGCGCCAGCTGTGAAACTTGGTGCCAGGCAGTCTTCGCGTCTCGCCCGGCGTCTAGCCAATGGCAGTGTTAACCAGTGAATCTTTGCTGGGCGCGAGAGATCCTAGCCGTCTGTGGTTTTGCCACCCACCTTGCTCATCTTTGCTGTGCGCGGGAGAGATCAGGAAACTACGGGCGCGAGATCGTCCCGCTCCGGGGTCCAGTCGATGTCCGGCAGTGCGGGCACCACACCGGAGGGGTTTACCTGGCGCTGGGTGCCGTAATAGTGGTGGATGATGTGGTCCAGCTTCGTGGTCTCGCCAAAGGCGGGAATGGCATAGAGCCGCCGGGTATAGGCCCAGAGCCTCGGATAATCGCTGAGCCGACGCCAAGTCAGCTTGAAATGGCCGTGGTAAACCGTGTCGAAACGCACCAAGGTGACCCAGGTGCGTATATCCGCCTCGGTGAGCCGGTCGCCAAATAGATAGCGGCGACCGTCTGAGAGCCGTTTCTCCAATTCGGCCAGCGTGTCCCAAACCCCGCGAGCGGCGGCGGCGTGTTGGGCTTGGTCGTAAGTGAAGCCTGCGGCGTAGACGCCGCCGTTCAGCCCGGTGGCAACCTGTTGCAGCAATTCGTCCAGCTCAGGCTGCAAGTCAACCGGATAGAGGTCAAGACCGGCATTCCGGGTAGCGAATTCATTGAATTGCGAGCCGATATCCAGCGAAATTGTCGGATAATAATTCGCCACTATCCGATGGCTCTGCCTGTCCCAGAGCACCGGCACCGAGATGTGCCCGCGATAGTCGCCGTCTGGAGCTGACACGTCATAGGCCTCAGCCAGGAAACGGAAACCCTCGCCGGAGGTGTCCAACGTGGCACCGGGAACGTCCCGAAAGGCCCAGCCGCGACCGTCGCGGTAAGGGTCCACCACCGAGACCCCGATCACGTCCTCCAGCCCTTTCAACGCCCGAACGATCAGCGAGCGATGCGCTATCGGGCAGGCGTAGCTGACGAATAAGTGATAGCGGCCCGCTTCGGGCGGGAAGGGGCCAGTTGGGCTGATCCGTTGGTTGAACGGGTAGACCTCTTCCAAGGTGCTGTTAGCCGGGCCGGGCCGCTTGACCCGTTCCTTGACATTGCGCGGGTGGTAGATAGTCCCATAGGTCTCGAAATCCACCGGTGTGGCTGCTGCGCTCATCATTTCTCCAATTCAGTTACAAGTTGTCGGTAAGTGTGTCGCCCTGCCCTTCGCGGCGATTCGCGGTGGCTCGGGTTGGCTGGCGTTGGCTCGCGATGACGCCAGCAAAGTGGGACAAACCCAAAGGCAGGGGCGCGGCGGGAGAGGCAAACCGCCCGCACAGCAACGGTGGCCCCGAGTTTGTCCCAATCCCAATCGACGCGGTGACCCGGGTTGGTGCCAGCAGATAAGTGGGACAAACTCGAACCCAGCGCCCCGAGGCTGGCCAAGAACAGCCGGTCAGGCATAGGTGGCTGCGAGTTTGTCCCAAACGACTGCTCATGGGGTGCCTCGTGGTAACGCCACCAGCAAAGTGGGACAAACTCGAAGCCAGCCAGCGCGGCAGACGAGAAACCGCCCGCGCAACGCAAGTGACCCCAAGTTTGTCCCAAACGACGCGGTAGCTCGTGATGGCACCGACGAAGTGGGACAAATCCAAAGCCAGCCAGCGCGGCAGACGAGAAACCGCCCGTACAACGCAAGTGACCACGAGTTTGTCCCATTCGACTGGGATGGCTGGGATGGCTGAGGCGGGTCGGGCAGATCAAGGCGGGTCGGATCGACACAGGACAAATCGAGACGGGACGAATCAAGACGGGACAGATCGAGATAGGGCAGATCGGGACGGGGCAGGTGTCCGCCCGCCAAAGGGGATGGCGGGCGGACATACCGGCTCTTTAGCTCTCTACCCAGACTGTGGTGGCGCCGACTAGCTGGCCGGTGCCGGTGTCTTGGGTGAAGCCGTGGACGCTCGCCTTGGCGGCGAAGGCGTCTTGGGTCTGGTAAAGCGGCAACACGTAGAACTTCTCGGTCACATATTGCTGGAATTCCAGATAGGTCTGGATGCGGGTCTCCAGATCGTCGGTGAAACGGGCCTTGTCGATGAGCGCTTCCAAGGTCTTGTCCTGGTAGTTGCCCCTGGCGATGAACCCTCTGCCCGGGTCGGTGGAATAGTAGAGCAAGTCCACCCCAACCACCGGATCGGCGCCGCCATAGGAGTTGTCGAACAATTCCAGATCGTTGGCGTCGGCGCGTTCCATCTCAGTGCCGGAGTCCAGCGGCTCGAAGACGAATTCGATACCGACGTTTTGCTTCAGCGCTGCGGCAACGGCCACCGCCAACTGGTCCCGGCTCTCCCTGATGTAAGTCGATCCAGTTGGATCACGCACCAGCAATGGCTTGCCGTTCTTGGTCCGAATGCCATCGGCATTGCGCTCGGTCCAGCCCGCCTCGTCTAGGAGTTGGTTCGCCCGATCAACGTTCACCTTCGCCCAGCCGTCCAAAGCGGTGTCTACGAAGGGCGGGACGTTGGAAAACGGTGCCCAAGCCCGGTCGTACGCACCTTGGTAGATCGATTGCAGAATGGCCGGGTAGTCGGCGCCGAGGATAAATGCTTCCCGGACCCGGATATCGTCAAAAGGCTCTTTGGAGACGTTCAGGTAATAGGAATACGGCAATCCGCCCACATAGTTGCGCACATATTGGAAATTCGGGTCGTCCTTGAAGAGCGATACGTCCAAAGGCTGGATATCGCTGGCCACATCTACTTGGCCCTGCTGCAGCGCCCCGGAACGGGTGGAGCCTTCGGCCAGGGTGCGGTAAGTCACCTTGTCCAGATACGCGCCCGGATGCCCCTGGGCTATCGACTCGGGCACCCAGCTGTATTCCGCGCGCTTCTTGAACACCAATTCGGTGCCTGGGGTGAACGACTCGATTGTGAACGCGCCCACTCCGGCCAATTCGGGGCCACCTGGCTCCAACGTGGTCTGCGGCAGATCAAATGTCGCCGGTGAAAGCGGGGACGATTCGCGGGAGGCGAGGAAGAGCAGGAATTCGATATCTGGCTGATCCAATTCGAATTTCAGCGTAAGCGGGTCCAGCACTTCCACTGATTTCAGGAAGCGCAGGCCGCCGTCAACCGAAGTGATATAGCCAGCGTCGGGGCTGGATACCTTGTCGATGTTGAGCTTCGCAGCTTCCGCATCCAGCTTCGCGCCATCGGAAAAGGTGACGTTATCCCGCAATTTCAGCGTCACTGTCTTGCCACCGTCGGCGGTCTCGTAGCCAGCGGCCACCCAAGGCTCAAAATTGCCCTCGCCATTGCGGTAAAGGTACGGCGGGAAAGCGTTGACCAAGATGGGGTTTGCCTTGTCTTGGCCATTGCGGTGCGGGTTCACCGTCTCCAGCTTGGTCTCGATCCCCCAAACCAGTTCGCCGCCTTCGACCGGGGTGCTGGCAGCGCTGGAGTCGGTCGGGGAAGCCGGGGCCACCGGCTCGCCACCGGTGCCGCAGCCGGTCAGCAGCAGAGCGGACGCCATCGCGCCCACTGCCGCGATAGATAGCCATCTATTTACTGGGGAAGCGGTGGCGGCCCCGGAACGGGCACCGGACCATCGCGTCGTTGTTTTCATCAATATCTCCTAGGGGTGTTGTTTTATTTGGCTGATATTTGGGGAATGGCCGAAATCAACGACCGGGTGTAAGGGTGTTCTGGATGGTCGAAGACCTCATCCGCGTCGCCGCGCTCCACCACGAAGCCGTTGTTCATCACGATCACTTGGTCGCACAGATGCCTGACGACTCCCAGATCATGGGAGATGAAGGCCAGCGCGGTGCCGGTCGCCCGATTCAATTCATGCAGCAGGTCGAGCACCTGGGCCTGGATGGACACGTCCAGCGCGGAGACTGGCTCATCGCAGATGATGACCGATGGCCGCAGCGCCAGCGCCCGGCAGATGGCCACCCGCTGGGCCTGCCCTCCGGAAAGCAGCCGGGGAGAGACTTTCAGCACCCGCTCGTCCAAGCCGACGATGTGCAGCAGCCCCGCTGTGCGCTCAGCTATCTCTTTCGGGCTGAGCACGCCTTGGATCGGCTCGGAGATAACCTCTGCCACGGTGTAGCGCATGTCGAAGGAGCCGATCGGGTCCTGGGAGATGAATTGCACCGAATGCCGCAGGCGGCGCCACAATTCACGGTCTTTGACCGTCCAAGACTCTCCGTGTACCCGCACTTCGCCGGAGTCGGGAGCGATAAGCCCGAGCAGTATCCGAGCCAGGGTGGACTTTCCCGAGCCGGATTCCCCGACAATGCCCAGTTTCTGCCCCCGGTGCAGCCGCAGCGATACGTCGGCGACGGCACGGCGCCTACCCCGACCGCCTGGCAGCGGGAAATACCGCGTCACATTGTCCGCCTGCAACACCGGCACTTCAGCTGCCACCCAGTTTGGGTCTTGCGCCGGACGAGCCAGCTCAGCAGCCTCGTTGACATTGATCCGCTCGCCGGAGAGCCGCTGCCCGCGCGATGCCGCCGACGGCACGGCAGCCAGCAATGATTTCGTGTAAGCAGCCACCGGCTGGGAGAGGACCCGCGCCACCGGCCCCTCTTCCACAGCTTTGCCGTCGTGCATCACGATCACCTGGTCGGCCAACTGGGAGACCACCGCCAAGTCATGCGAAATCATCAGCATCGCGGTGCCCCGGCGTTGGTATTCCCGCAGCAATTCGATGATCTGGGCTTGGATCGTCACATCGAGTGCGGTGGTCGGTTCGTCCAAGACCAGCAACTCCGGCTCTCCGGCCAAGCTGGAGGCGATCAGCGCACGCTGGCGCAACCCGCCGGAGAGCTGGTGCGGATACTGGTTGACCCGGTGCTCTGGATCGTCCACGCCCACGTCCGCAAGCAATTCCAAGACCCGCCGCTCGTATTCGCGTCTGGGCACGACTTTGTGCGTCCGCAGCACCTCGGTGATCTCCCGCTTCACGGTGCGCAGCGGGTCGAGCGCGGTGAGCGCGTCTTGCAGCACAAACCCGACCACGCCTCCCCGCACCGCCTGCCACTGCCGTTCCCCGAAGGCCAACGCATCCCGCCCGGAAAGTTGGAATTCGTCCGCGCTGATCCGGGAATGCTCCCCCGCCAGCCCGACGATGGTACGGGCGGTGACCGATTTGCCCGAGCCTGATTCGCCCACCAGCGCAACGGTCTGCCCCGGATAGACGCTGAGGTCCAGCCCGCTAACCGCGTCCACCGGATGCCTGCCGGTGAAGGAGACCGAGAGGTTTTTCACCCGCAGCAGCGGCTGGGCGGAATCCCTGGCCGCAGCCAGCCGGGTAATGGAGCCTGGAGCGTCCGCCCCAGCCCCGGATTCTCCGGCAAGCTCGCTCCGTTCTGATACGGCGGCGGTCATCGCAATCTCCGCTCGTATCTGCGCTGCAAATAGCGCCCCAAGACTGTGGCGGCGATGACCACGGCGGTGAGGGCGACTCCGGGGAAGACCCCAGTCCACCAGGCGTGGCGCAGATAGGAACGGCTGTCAGCCAGCATCAGCCCCCATTCCGCCGTGGGCGGCTGTGGCCCCAGGCCGAGGAAACTCAAGCCGGAGCTGCCCACGATTGCCCCGCCCAGCCCCAGGGTCACCAGCACCGGCAACGGACCCAGCGCGTTGGGGAGCACATGTCGGAGCACGATGCGCCAACTCGGTATGGCGTAGGTGCGGGCCTGTTCCACGTAGCCAGAGGTCTTGGCGATGAACACTTCGGCGCGGGCGACGCGGGCGATGCTGGGGATGCCGCCGATGCCAAGGGCCAAGATCAGATTCGGCAAGCCAGGCCCGGTGAAGGCGATGAACATCAGCGCCAGCAGCACGCCGGGGAAGGCGCAGAGGATGTCCAAGGCCCGCGATATCACCTGGTCTAGCCAAGCCGGACCCGATCCGGCGGTCACTCCCAGCACGGTGCCGATGATGGTGCTGGTTGCCACCGCGCCGACGCCGATCAGCAACGAGTAGCGTGCCCCGTAGATGATGCGGACCAACAGATCGCGGCCCTGGAAGTCGGTGCCTGCCCAATGCTGCGGGCTGGGCGGCAGATGGCTCAGCGCCGGATCGGCGTAGGTGGGATCGACGGTGGTGAACACCTGCGGCCAGATTGCGGCCAGCGCCGCGACAACTAGGACGAACACCGCCGCCACCACTGACCACCTGATCCGCTTGATCCGCAAACGCGGCCGGGCTGGCGCCACCTCCGGGAGGGCTATCGCTACCATCATCAGCCTTTCTGCTCAGTGTTGAATCTCGGGTCGGTGAGGACTCCGACCAAATCAGCGGTGGTGGAGGCGACGATGTAGGCGAAGGTGGAGACCAGCGCGATTCCCAGAATCAGCGGGATGTCCTTCACCAGCACCGCGTTCACCGCTATCTGGCCGAGTCCCGGCCTGGCGAATACCGTCTCGGTGATCACCGCTCCGCCGAGCAGCCCGCCCGCGACCAATCCGATCAGCGGGATGGCTGGCAGTGAGGCATGTCTGAGCGCGTGGTGGCGGCGCACCCCGGCCCAGCTCAGCCCTCTTGAGCGCGCGGTGAGGCTGAACGGTTTCTCCAGCGCCCGGTCGATCCCGTCTCGGAGCACCTGCGCCATGTAGAAACCCATCGGAAGTCCGATGGCGGTCACCGGCAGCACCAACGACTGCCAACTCGACAGATCGACCACCGAAAACCAGCCGAGGTTGAAAGAGAAGACGGCCAGCAGCACGATGCCAATCCAGAACGGCGGCGCAGAGAGGAAGATCAACTCCAGCACATTCGTAGCCGGGCGCAGGCCGGGGATGCGCCCGGTGGTGGCGTAGGCGATCAGGAAGCCCAACACGACTGCCACCACGAGCGCGGTGGCCGCCAGTTGGAAGGTGGGCACCATCATCTCAGCGATCAACTCGCTGACCGGCTTGCGCAAGGTGTAGCTGGTGCCCAGATCGCCGGAGGGAATGCGCATCAGGTAGATGAAGTACTGCGACCACACTGGCTGGTCCAACCCCCAGCGCTCGATGATGGACGCCCGCAGCACATCGTCGTTGCGATTCTCCCCGAGCAGCAGTGAAACCACATCGCCGGGCATCGCATGGATGGCGAGGAAGGTCACCGTGATGGCAGCCCAGAGCACGAAGACCGCCTGCGCCACCCGCGCGACGATCATCCGGGTGCGCAGGCCGAAACGGCGGCGGCTGTCCGCCGACTTGTCAACGACGATCCCGACCAGTTCCACCTCTGCTGGCAATGACTCATGCCGCAGGTGGCGGGGATCGGCACGGTCTAATGTGGCTGACGCCGATGGTGATGGTGTGTTCATAATCTCTGAAAGCAGCCCGAGGGGCGGTTGGGGATTTAACGGATCAGGCGGAAGGGCGATGGCGCCAAACCGCGCCTGGCTTTGCGGCCTCCAAGCCCGATAGTCGCTGCTGGGTCACTCACTGCTGCGGGTGGTTTGCGGCGACAGCCGGAGACGGCGGCTTCTCAGGCAAAGCGGCACTGACATCGGGACATGAGACAACGGCGGTCAACCCTGCGGTCAGTCAAACCAGCCAACTGCCGAGTATGCCTTACGCGCACTGCCCTCTCCTAACACTGTGGACGCCAACACTCTGTCACAACAACAACGTATTCGTCAATATTCGCGCGTATACGCTCCCTGGACCCGACGGCTCTCACGACAATTGGCCCAGTCCTTCGCCGGAGCATCCCGTCACCAGACAGCGGGCGGACTCGAGTAGGGATATTTCCGGAACGAAGCCGCAGACCAACTGGCCCACGCTGAAACTTCCGCCGCAGAATGGACCTGCGCTTTTCGTGCGCAGTGGTACAGTTGCGTCAGATAGTGAGCAGCTGTTACAGATGGGAGCAGATGATGTCCACTTTGCTGGCCGAGGACGCCCAAGCCTTGGAACGGTCCTTGGAGACCGGCTCTGCTCGCGTAGAGGTGACCTTGTCCCGCGAGGCTGCCGAGTTTCTCGCCCAGATTGCCCGAGCCAAAGCCGAGGGCCAGGAAGTCGTCATCACGCGCGGCTTCGATGAGGTCAGCCCTACCGAGGCCGCCGCTCTGCTCGGCATGTCCCGCCCGCAAGTGCGCAAGCTTATGGACCGGGGACTGCTGCCCTACCGAATGGTCGGCACACACCACCGCATCCCCGTCTCGGGGATGAAGGAATACGTTGCCGCGCAGCGGAAGCGCCGCGATGCCGCGCTCGCCGAGTTGGCCGCCCTTCAGAACGACCTAGGGCTAGTCGAGTGAGCGAACGGGCTTTCGAGTTCCCCGGCCCCGTGCGCGTCGCCGACGCGATCTGCACCTTTGATAAAAATGGTTTCCCTGCCAAGATGCTTGGCAAGAGCGCCTCATTACGGGACTGCGGGTGGACCCGAAACTTCCCCTATATTAACGGACTCACCTGGTCCAGTGATGTCAAGCGCCTGCTGCGGAGGCATGCCACTTACCACCGCCCACCAACGGATGGCGTCCGTCTCGAGCACCGTCCCACACCAAACGCCCTCAGTATCACCGGGCAGCGCGGGAAAAGCATCAGCCAATGGGTAGACAGCTTCGGGGCCTGAATAGTGATAATCACGGAACGAGGCCACTGATCCGCTAGCCCACGACAATACTTCCACTTCTGGAAACGCGCTCTCGCAAAGCTGCCGCACAGCGTCGGGGTTGCCCGCACCAGGGTCTGGGAGAGGATAAGTCGGAGTCACCGTTGAAGCGTCAGGCGTTTCTCGCTGCGCCGACTGGCTAGGGGCAGGGCCGACTGATACATCCTTGGCACACCCCACCATCCAATTCGCGAGAATGATCGATACAACCGCGACAAATAAGCGCACCATAACACGCAAGCCTCAACTCTCCCTATTGATACTTCAATGTGATTGAGTCATCAGATCCAATAGTGACTCCATAATTACATTTTGGGGACGCTGACCAATATGTTGCCTTCCAACTCGGATTTTTCTTCTTGTTTGCCACATCTTCGATATAAAAGTTTTTGAATTTCGTCGCACTGGCCGGCAATTGTGAGCAAGACGTAACGAAGTATGCCTCAAGTGCGCCGCCGTACACTGTCGACATTGGTTTTTTCCACGAAGTTCTTGTCAATGTAGTTGATCGTTTAGATCCCCAATCGTAAGTCGTAACTGTCCATGTTGAACAAACCCCTGACGACGTTTTACAGCCATTTCCTGAGATGTCACCTGAAACTGTCGAACCAGTCACTTTCTGCAATTTACTGTGGTAAACGTTATTGTTCAACAAAATCCAGCTCGCCATTGTCCAGTAGTTGCCACCGCCAGCATATCCTACGCCCCACTGCAATACCGGTTGCATAATTCCGGGGTCAACGAAAGCTGGAAAGAGATAGATGAGGCCACCATTTTTCTTTGGAGCCTTAGGAACATTCCACTCAACATGTATGTAAGAGAGATTCCCTAAAGACGAAGTCGAGGCCGCTTCGACCCAACTATTAAGTGTTGGCGCTTTCCCAGATTGTTTAACTTGGGCAAGTCCTTCAGAATCAGCTATCACCGGATATCGGCAGTCAGATATGAGTGGCGCAGAGTCAATAGCTACCTCAGGTATTGCTGATAAAATATCTTCAGTCGATCCAGCTGTCTGAGGAACAGCTTCAAGGCTTTCTGAAACATATTTTTCTAGCAACCGGCCAGCCTTTGTGTCGGCTGCGATACTTACAGTGGAGGCACCTCCTTGCCTAGGCACCAAGATTTCATCATCATTGACTTCGTGAATGCAATCCTTATACACCCAACCAAAAGGTGTTGATTCGTACCCAATTGAGATTAATGCAGAGTAATCTGATTTATCATAAGAGATTTGCGACTCACCAGCGTATGCTGACAACTGCATACCTGAACAAAATGATATTAATAAAAAAAACCCAGCTGAAGCGGCTATTATGTTCTTTATCCTCATGTGACACCTCTAACAAAGTTTTGCGAATGACCATAAGGCATCCGGTGGTATATGAGTTATTAAACTTGCCTAAAATCGTAGTGAGATGTGCTCATGGGCACAAGATGGCGTTCCAGAAAGTCTCATATAATGGACCGCTTAGCGGAAGTGGGATAGTTAGGGTTCACAACACCAGACGGCCCTGGCAGACCACTGGTCGCCAGGGCTGCTGCAGGCGTAGCGGGAGCTACTGCTACTTGGCCAGGCTGGTGAGCGTGTCGCGTACGATTCTCATGCCGTCGGCGTCGAGTCCGTTAATCGGCTCATCGAGGATGAGCAGGCGGGGTCGGCCCAGCAGGGATTGGGCGACGCCGAGGCGTTGCTTCATCCCCAGCGAACATTCCTTGTATTTCCGGCCCGCCGCGCCGACCATGCTGACGAGTCTGAGGACGCGCCCAACTTCGTCGGCGGGGCGCTGGATGCCGAGGTTCAACGCTTGCATCATCAGATTTTGCTGAACG
>JAIRXX010000014.1 GCA_031268065.1 Propionibacteriaceae bacterium | reverse complement strand
GTCACCTTGGCGGTATCCGTCTCTGTTGTCACGGGGATTTCCCAACTCCCGTAGGTGGATGTAGTCGATGCCTGCTTCAGACAACGCCGCACCCAAGGCAGTTTTCGATAGGCCACGTTTTCGGGAGATCGGTGTTTGCCGCACATCAACGAGATGTACACACGCCAGCATCCAATAGCCGAGTCACGAGATCGGCCTGACTCAGACCCTCATAGCCGACACTGACAACCGCTGGCTGATCTATGGACACGCCCTTAGCGTACCTTGCGTGCATGAGCTGTCCAGACACACTTGGGTGAGTTTTTCAGGAGAGTGCCGCTGAGTTTACCCCGTGATTCGGCCCGTCTGGTTTGAGGGTCGTCGGGTTTCCACTGGTTTGGGGATGTGGCAGCATATTCGACGGGTGTCTGGTGGCTGGGCGCAGATCAGACCGGTTCTGGTGGGATTTCTGGTGGGATGTGGATCGCCGGGCTGATTCCGACGGCGGTTAGCGCCTGCTGGCCGCGTTCGAGCATGGCACGTTGGACGGCCCAGTGTTGGTTGGGCGCGGTTTTGGCGATGATCCGGAGCGTCATCGCTATCGGCGTCATGGCGTTGACGCCGACGACGGTGGGCTTGTCCAGCAGCACTTCGGTGAAATCTGGGTCGTGGTCGAGTGAATCGGCCACCGTGTCCAGCGCGGCCAGGGCTTTGGCGATGTCTTCGTCGGGGGAAATCGGAATGTCGGCGATGGCCGTTGACCAGCCCTGGGAGTGGTTGCCCACCCGCAGAATTTCACCGTTGCGCACATACCAGACTTGCCCGGAGCTGTCCCGCAACCGGGTGACGCGCAGGCCGACGTCTTCCACTGTTCCGGTCACGGAGCCGGTGTCGATGAGGTCGCCCACTCCGTACTGGTCCTCGATGATCATGGCGATGCCGGAGAGGAAGTCTTTCACCAGGGATTGCGCCCCGAAACCAAGGGCGATGCCGCCGACACCTGCCGAGGCAAGCAGCGGCGTCACCGGGACGTCCAAGAGGGCCAGGATCGTGGTGATGGCGATCGCCAGGATCACGAAGGTGACGATGCTGCGCAACAGCGTGCCCAAGGTGGTGACCCGTTGCTCGTGGCGCTCCGAATTCGCCCCGGTGGCGGCGGCGAGGATGCGTCCGGCACGTCCCGGCACGTCAGTGGCGTTGCGCGATTGGCGGATGACGCGGCGGACGCTGATCTTGATGACGCGGACAATCAACCAGCGGGCGATGAGCGACACCAGGATGACAAGCCCGATCAGCAGCACATTCTGCAGATCGATGAGAGCATTTTGCTGGTTCACTTACTTCTTCGCACCTTTCAGCGTTCCTTTGATCCCGCCCTTGCTGCTTCCAACAGTACAGACCAAACGGTGATCTTTTACCTTTTTCCAGCTCTCGGCTGTGGTGAGGAACCAGGTGTAGCCGTATTTTGACGCGCTCGGCTCGACTCCAACGAAGTCGCGGAACTTAGCCTTGCAAACCTCGTCAACCAACGCGCTGCGTTCGGATGCGTCAGGCGCGTCCTTGTCTTTCAGCGTTTTGACCGCGTAAACCTCGTAATTGTGCTTTTCGGCGCAGTCGATGATCTGCATTTCCAGAGCTGGGACGTCCTGCGGCCCGGTGCATTGCCCCTTTTTGGGGAAGACGGTGACGTCGCCCTTGGCGGTGCCGACCAGCCCACCCTTGGGTGAGCCGACCAGGCAGGTCAGCTGCCTATTCGCCGGATTCGACCATCCGGCGGCGTCCGGAGCCAGGTACGCGGAGGAGAAGCGCGAGTATTTCGCCTGCACGCCGACGAATTCGTCAAACGCGGCGGCGCAAGTTTCTGCGGCGGCGCTGGCCAGCAGCGATACCCCAGGATAGATGCCGTCATCCAAAGCGACGATGCTGTGGACCTCGTAGAAGTGCGGTTCGGCGCAGTCGACTGGTTTGATCGCGCTGGCCATCGGATTGGCGGCAAAGTCGATGTCGGGGGTGCAATCTCCCACGGCCAACGACAGCCAGGGTGTGGGCGTTGGCGTGGGCGGCGGCGGGATTGGCGTTGGCGTGTTCGGGACTTCAGCGGTACACGCCGAGGCGAACAGGGCGCAGATCAGCACGCCTATGGCTGGCAACCGCCGCATCGCAACTCCTTCCACAGTTTTATCCACAGCTGGGGATAATCACATCGATGTAGTTTCCCCGCATCAGCGCCGGACCAATCCGCTCTGGTAGGCGAAGAGGACAAGGCCGACCCGGTCGCGGCATTCCAGCTTGGAGAGCAGCCGTCCGATATGCGTCTTGACCGTCCCCTCTGCCATGTAGAGCTGCTGGGCGATCTCAGCGTTGGTAGCGCCTTTGGCGACTTCGATCAGCACCTCGCGCTCCCGGTCGGTTAGCACCTCCAAACGGTGATCGGCGGCGGTTGGGCTGGAGGGCAGGCTCGGAACGACGTGGTCGAGCAGGCGGCGGGTGGCTGAAGGGGCGATGACCGCCTCCCCGCGTGCCACGTTGCGGATCGCGTTCAGCAATTCTTGCGGACGGGCGTCCTTCAGCATGAAACCGCTGGCCCCGGCTTTGAGCGCGCTGAACACGTATTCGTCCATATCGAAGGTGGTCAGCACCAACACTTTGGTGGGGACGCCGGCGTCCACGATGCGGCGGGTGGCTTCCACTCCGTCCATTCCAGGCATGCGGATGTCCATCAGCACCACGTCCACCGGTCGGGCGAGCACAGCGGCCACCGCGGCAGCCCCGTCGGCCGCTTCGCCAACCACTTCCAGGTCATCCTCGGCTTCGATGAGCATTCGGAATCCGCTGCGTACCAATTCTTGGTCGTCGGCCAAGACGACTTTGGTGCGTGCAGTCATC
>JAIRXX010000357.1 GCA_031268065.1 Propionibacteriaceae bacterium | reverse complement strand
CTTCACCGGCAGACGTGCGGGGATCGGATTCCTGCTCACCGACCAGACAATGTATGTCTTGGACGGATTCTCGGCTGCACGCCGCCCGTTGGTCTTCCCGCTGCGGGGCCGGTCCACTGTTTCGGAGGCGTCGGGCGCGTTCGACTGGTTGCAACTGGAGGGACTGTTCCGCCAAGATCACAGCACCACCGATGCGATGCGCCCCCGGCTGGAGCAGGTGTTGTCCGATGCGGACGCCCTAGTCCTGTCGGCCACTCTCCAAGCCACCGCGCCGACGGTGGTCCGGCAGACCGCCCGCGATGTGGCGGGCCGGTTGCGTGAATTGGGCCTGTCCAGCGCGGTGAAACTGGGCGACGACCCAAAACAGCGCAAGCATTTGGCCAAACTGGCCGCCAAACTCAGCCTGCCCGGATCGGAGCGGATCATCGTATCCGTCTCCGACGCGACGCTGGCTGGGCCTTACGGAACAGTGATAAGCGATGTGGCTGTCTATTCGCGCGACCTGATGGAAGACCCGGCCCCGGCTACGCCGCGCACCGCCATCGACCCAGCGCTGCTGGTGATCGACAAAGACCAACTGGTCCTCGGGCCCGGCCAAGCCCACACCCTGCCCACCTCATTGTCCGACCCCCAGAAAACGACCTTGGCAACATTCCTGCGCGAGCTGCTGGCAAACCAGCTAGACGAGTCACCATGACCCAGCTAGCCGCCGGACGCTGAACCCATAACAGTGGCCTGGCTAGGGCAGAAAACCAGCGAGTTCCTTCGTTTGGCACTGAACAGAGATAGCCGTGCTGCTTCGCGGCCCAGGGCAGCAACGCAACGACAAGGAGCATCCCGATAGGTGCCTCTTCGCCGTGTTTCCGTTCGTGGCGATCCAGCCACTTGAGGTAGAAGTCCATCTGCCCGGCATCACCAGGCGAGAACCCACCGATCTTGAGATCAACCGCGATCAGCCGCCGCTTAATTAATCTCGTAGTCTGGGCATATCTTGGCGAAATGCGTCATCCCGCAGCAGTCACTTGCCATAGCCATGAGGGTACAGGTCACCACTAACATTTCTCGTTGGCCATGCACCGGGCCTGTGGATAACTACTGTGGCAAGGGCAATCGCGCGATGACGGAAAGACCGCCTTCGGGACGCGGGGCAAGGGTCAGCGTTCCGTCGTGGGCTTGGGTGATGCTCCTGGCGATGGCCAATCCGAGGCCGACTCCGGCTTGGTCGGCGCGTATCCTTCCAGTTCCGCGCTGGAACGGCTCGGTCAGCATGGCGATGTCTTGTGGGTTGATCGGCTCCCCGGTGTTCTCGACGCGAAGTTTGGCCGATCCGGCATCGGCAGAGGTCGTTACCTGGACGCTGCCGCCTTCGGGAAGGTTGTGGACGATGGCGTTGTGCAGCAGATTCGTGGCCAGTTGTAGCAGCAGGGCGCGGGAGCCGACGGCGGGGGCGGCATTGCCTAAGACTTCTACTGTGACGCCGCGTTTCTCGGCCAGCGCGAGGAGGGTTTCGACGGCTTCCTCCGCTATTAGGGACAGATCCACTTCTTCGCCGAGGAGCGGGCGTTGTTCGGCGCGGCTGAGGGTGAGCAGCGCCTCGGTCAACGCGATGGCTCTGGCATTGACGGCGTGCAGCCGTTCGAGCAGTTGCTCCACGTCACGGTCGGGGTCTTTTCGGGCTACATCGAGCAGGGATTGAGTGATCGCTAGCGGAGTCCGCAACTCGTGGGAGGCGTTGGCCGCGAAGCGGCGCTGTTCCCCGACTTGGGCTTCTATCCGGGCCAGCATCGCGTCAAAGGCGTCCGCCAACTCACGGAACTCGTCTCCTCTCCCGGCGAGGTTGACCCGGTGCGACAGCGACCCGGCTGACGCTTTGCGGGTCGCGTCCGTGATCCGCGCCAGCGGGGACAGCATCCGACCGGCGAGCAGCCATCCGCCGACCAGGCCGAACGCCAACAGCCCTGCCATCGCCAGCAAAGCTTTCGGCCAGAACGCCTCCCACAGGTCGTCGCGTCCAGGGATGAACAACTCAGGCGGCGGCTCGCTATTCGGCTCCCCTCCTTCGCCGCCCGGAACCGGGACCGGGATATTGACGGCGTGCTCGGGCACGTAGCGCAACAAGAAAACCCACACCACAGCCATCAGTAGCAGCCCAGCGATAATCAGCAGCCCGACGTAGCTTAAAGTGAGCTTCGCCCGCGCGCTCATGCCTTTGGGCCTAGCCATGCGTGCCGCCCGTGTCGATTCGGTAGCCGACACCAGGCACGGTGGCGATCAGCCACGGCTCGCCCAGCCGTTTGCGGAGCGCGGAGACGGTGATTCTCACTGCGTTGGTGAACGGGTCCGCGTTCTCGTCCCAAGCGCGTTCCAGGAGTTCTTCGGCGCTGATGACCCCGCCTCCGGCTTCGGTGAGGACTTCGAGGACGGCGAACTGCTTGCGGGTCAGCGCCACGTACTTGCCGTCGCGGTACACCTCGCGGCGGAACGGATCGAGGCGCAGCCCGGCGATCTCGATGACAGGTTGCCTGCGGCGGCCACGGCGGTCAAGCGCCCGGAGCCGGAGCACGAGTTCGCGCAGCTCGAACGGCTTGGTCAGGTAGTCGTCCGCGCCCAGCCCGAATCCGGATGCTTTGTCGTCCAACCGGTCGGCGGCGGTCAGCATCAGAATCGGCAAACCCGAACCGGAGCCGACGATCCGCGCGGCGATCTCGTCGCCGGTCGGGCCGGGAATGTCCCGGTCGAGGACGGCTATGTCATAGGAGTTCACGGCCAGCATTTCCAGCGCGGTGTCGCCGTTGGTGGCGATGTCGGCGGCGATGGCTTCCAGGCGTAGCCCGTCGCGGACAGCCTCAGCCAGGTATAGCTCATCCTCGACAACCAACACTCGCACAACCCCAAGTCTGCCAGTGCGGCCATATCGCCCGCGTATCGAAAACGGCATACGCCCCGGCAACGCCCGCTTCGTTTGGCTGGAGGGCATGTGTGGAAGCAAACCCAAGAAGGCGCAGCGGGTGGCTTGGTTGGCAGCATTCACCGCGACGAGCGCCGCTTTCGCGGTCGCCATCTTCCTGCTTGCGGCATCGCTTTCCAGATCGGTTCCGACGCCCGACCCATCCGCTGCGCCGACCGCCGCCCAGGCAACCGACACCGCCAGCGCCGAGCCGATGCCCGAAGCGCCCGGCCCCGGCGGCGACGCCCAGGACCGAGACAGCAGCGGCGAACTGGGAGCGCCCGGAGCGCTCCCTGGCAGCGGCGTGGACAGCGCTGACGGAATCCTGCCCAACGGCGCGACTGTCTTTGACGAACAGTATCCCGGCGTCGGGAAACTGGACCCGGCACTGCTCAACGCGCTCCAACAAGCGGCGCGAGACTCCAGGCTGAGTTTCTATGTGTCCAGCGGCTGGCGCTCCGAGAGGTACCAGGCCCAGTTGCTCGAACAGGCGATCAGCACCTACGGCTCCGAAGCCGAGGCCGCGAAATGGGTGGCTCCGCCCGACAAGTCCCTGCACGTCTGGGGGGATGCCGTAGATTTGGACGGCCCCAAGACGAAGAAATGGCTCGCCGAACACGGCGCGGCCTACGGCCTGTGCCTGGCCTACGCCAACGAGCCGTGGCACTTCGAGCTGCGCACCGACGCGCCCGACCAAGGCTGTCCGAAGCCGTATCCCGACCCTGCCCACGATCCGAGGCTCAGATGACAACCGCCCCCGACGCCCCCAATCGCCCCAGGAGTGCGCTGCTCGTGATTCTGTTCGCGGTGTACGCCGTCGGGCTGGTAGCAGTCGTCATCTTGAAGCTGCCCTATCTGATGGTGTCTGGGGACGATGGCATCCGGGTGGTGAACCTGGTTCCGTTCGGCGGTTCCATCGACCGCCAGGGCCGATTCGCTTGGGAGGAGATCGCGTACAACACCGCTGTGTTCATCCCGCTCGGCGTGTACCTCAGCGCCATGACGAGATGGAATGCCACCAAGCGAATACTGGTGGCAGCAGGAGTGTCTGTCGCGTTCGAGATGACCCAATTCGCGTTCGGCATCGGCGTATCCGACATCACCGACGTGATCTCGAACACCGCTGGGGCCGTCATCGGCATCGGCGTCCACGTCGCCACCCGCAAAGCACTCGGCGCTAAGGCCCCGCGAGTGGTCACCGTAGCCGCCCTCGTCCTGACCATTATCGCCGTAGTGGCCTTTGCCTACCTGTGGCACCGCAACAACGTATTCATGGGGCCGCCGCCATAGCGTAGCTGTCACCTGATCGACTGCGCCTCTCCTGAGTGCATCACCTGGCCGAAAGCAGACCAGCCGTGGTGCGAGACCCTTCCATCTTGGACCATCCATAGGAGGAGACGAGGGCTGCAACAAAACTGAATGATCATTCTGTTATGATTCCAGCGTGAGAAAAAAGGATGCCAGGAAGGTTGAAGCCATCCAACAGGCGGTGCTCCAGTTAACGCGCAGCGAGGGGCTGGCCGGGGTCAGCTTCGGCAAGATCGCCCGACTCGCTCAGGTCAGCCCAGCCACCGCCTACGTCTACTACCGTGACAAGACGGACATGCTGAGCCAGCTCTATTTGGAAGTCAAGGTGCTGATGGACGAAGGCCTGGACGGGCAACTGTCAGCCAAACAGGGCCTGCGCCAGCGCTTCAAGCTGGTTTTGTGGCATTTCGCCCGCCGCTTCAACGCTTACCCACTGGAGGCGAACTTCATGCGGGCCATCCAGGCGAACCCGCATTTCGTCACGCCTGAGACGATCACCGCGTCAACCGCCATGATCGGCCCGCTCATCTCCCTGTTCGAGGAGGCAGTCGCCGAGAACGCCTTGGCGGAAACCGACCCGCAGCTGGTCGTGGCGCTACTCTTTGCGCCGATGACGCAACTCATCGAAACTCGTTACGCATCGCAGCGGCCTGTCACAGACGACGAGTTGGGCCGCGTCATCACTCGCAGCCTGGATGCCGTCTTCATCAACTAACACCAACGAGAGGAACAATCATGGAACCCAAGAAAACCGTATTGATCACTGGCGCATCGTCAGGGATGGGACTGGCGTGCGCCGAGCTATTCGCCCGCCGGGGATGGACGGTCCACGCCGGGGCCCGCCGCGTGGACCGGATGGCGGGACTCGCTACGCTCGGCGTACACGTCCATGCCCTAGACGTGACGAACACGGAATCGAACCGCGCCTTCGTTGACGCCGCCCTGCTAGCCGGGCAAGGCCGGATCGACGTTCTGGTCAACAACGCCGGATACGGCGAATACGGCCCGGTGGAAGATCTGCCGATGGAACGGGTCCGCGCGCAGTTCGACGTGAATTTCTTCGGCGCGGTGGAGTTGACCAAACTCGTGCTCCCAACCATGCGCGAACAGGGTTCGGGCCGCATCGTCCACATCTCGTCCATCGGCGGCGACCTGTACACCCCGCTCGGCGCTTTCTACCACGCGACAAAAGCTGCCCTCCAGCAGTTCTCCGACACCCTCGACGCTGAAGTCCGCAGCTTCGGCGTGCGCTCAACCGTCGTCCAACCAGGCGGAACACAATCCGAATGGAGCGAGATCGCCCTGTCCACCGCCAAGCAGAACACGGCCCCAGACTCTGTGTATCTTCCGCTGGCAGAAGCAATAGACCGACTCCTCTCAGGCCAGAGCGCATCCGCCACCAGCGCAGACTTGGCCGAAGTCTTCTACCGCGCGGCCACCGCCGACCATCCCAAGCGGCGCTATCTGCACTCCGCTGGCGACCGGATGGCCGTCTGGATAGCCCGCTGTCTGCCCAACCTCTATCGGAGCGGCATCCGCCTGGCCATAAGGCGCCTTATCAAATAAGCCAAAGCAAGTGAAGCCAACTGGCAAAGTTGCCGGTGGTCAGGACTGCTTCTCCTATGCTCGCAGTTCGGTTCGTGTCTCACTGCGTTTTCCTTCTCTGGATTGCACGCAGATTGCACGAGACCGAACCCCGCGCATTCCTGAGCGAGTTGTTTGCGGACCAGTTGGACAAGTCGCCAAGGTCCATTCCCCTCAGCAGTGGTCGTCTGGCGAGCAAGTCAGTGAGCGGTTCTTCCCCACGAAACAGGGGCATGTCGCTTCGGCGGCAGGCCCTCTTCGCCATTGGGCTACCTCTACTGCTCGAAGCCGAAACTACCTCCGCTGTAGTAGCCGATGAGCGGGTTCCCGGTCTTGACAGATGCTTCGAGGAGTTCGCGAAGGAAGCGCAAAGGCCACAAGTCGTCCGTCCAGACTCGGGGCACTTCAGCAGCGGATGCCGCTTCGAGAAAAGTGCCTCGTCGGATTGCCTCCAAGACCGCGTTGTAGCTGCCTTTCCTGATTCCTTGCGAGTATCCGGCCACAGATTTGTGCGTGTCGGCGTTTTCCAGAACCACCCAGACTAATCCCCAGATTGACCAACTGGTGTAGTCAGAGGTATCGACAGTCTGCCTGATCCGCTTGGCTCTGAGCAGTTCCTCATGGTTAGGATGGTTGCGGACGACAAATTCTGTGCCTTCCAGTCCGATCTCGATCAATCTGTCCAGCTTGTCCGGTGAAGCGTCCCATCTGCCATCCGATTCGCGGTTTTCGTACACGTCGTTCAACGGTTTGAACCCCGGAGCCGGTAGCTGTGCATAGTCCACAGGACGAACCGCAATATCGCCCTCAGCGTCCAGTACGACACGGGTGGTCCCGTGAGGAGTCAGTTGGGAAAACGCATCCAAGTCCTTGAGCGCTACAGCAGCCGACTCCGGGGCGGCGAGCACTTCCGCGTAGTTGAAGGAGTCGCTGTTGTCGAGCACTTGCTCCAAGTACGGAAAGCGCCCTGACGCGATGATTTCGCCTGCCTCGCCGCCCGCTCGCCAGTCCCTGGCATCCCAAATCTCGTCAACAACCCGCATATTACGGTGAGAGCACGCCCCTTCATACCGCCAGTCCCAAAACTTCTCGGAATCGTCTTCAGGGGTCTTGCTTCGCTTCTGCATGATGTTGCCGTACTTGTCGTACTTGATCTTGGCTCGAGGAACCGGCGGCTCAGTGGTCAGGTCGTCGCGGCAGCAAGTGCAGGCAACGTAAACCCAGTGTTCACTCATATTTGCCTTTGTTGTTGGGATTTGCTTCGTTGCCGAGTGCTTCGTCAAGAGCTGCGTACTGGGCTGTCAGTTTGCCTTTGGTGGCTTCGTCGAGGACATCCAGCCGGGCAGGGTCAGCGTTGTCGGCCAGGTCGGCGCGGTTTCCCTGGTCAGCCATCCTCTCTCCTTCCGTTGGGCGCAGCTGTGTCCTGATTCGCGGTCTGAAAGACGTTCATTGTTCGGCGGTCTGGATGGGCGCGAATGCATCTTCGCCGAATGACACTTCTGTGTCGGCGTTGAGCCAGGCCTCTGAAATCGTTGCGATCACGGCGAAAGGAATCGTGGACTCGGGTTCGGTGAGCCACATGACGACCGGGTGCTTTGCCCCGAAGACATGGCTCTTCATCCGGCTAAAGTCTGGAATGCCCCTGCGCAGCATCTCGGTCTCAGCCTTGACCCTTACTCCGGTCTCATCAAGTGCCATCCATGCCCTTTGTATCACGTCTTCAATGTCGTTGTTCACGGGCAATAGTTCGTCCATGTGCCGCTCCCACTTGATTTGCTGAGCAGGAACAGTGACCCAGCTGAAGCGCCCAACGCGATGTGAGTTCTCCATGCAGAAAAAGGCGAGCTTGTAAAGTCCGTAGTAACCAAGCTTCGCCAGGCGCTCTAATGGCACTTCAGCGAACCACATCCGCAAATTGCGTCCGTCAGGCAGCTTCGTTGGCACGTCGGTGATAACGATGTCGTCTAGCTGCCAAACATCCCTGCGGTTGATGCTCACCCCGTAACGCTCAACCCCGGAGTAGTCGGTGAAATCACCTCGGTAGACATCGCCTTCGTGGAGGCACCAACTCATCTTGTGGGTGTCTATGGTCGCCTTGATTCGCAGGCCATCGATCTCAATGACGCAAAGATCGTCGAAGACTGGCGGGATGACGATGTTGGCAACAGTGGGCAGTTGCATGTCGAAACCCTGCTCAGTGACTGCTGCCCCAGCAGCACGATTCAAAGTCATGATGTCGATGGCAGTCACACCACCCGTGAACTCAATCTGCGGGTCGCCGATGCCAGCGTCAGAGAACCTG
>JAIRXX010000024.1 GCA_031268065.1 Propionibacteriaceae bacterium | reverse complement strand
AACACACCCAGCGGCGGCGTCAGGCGGTGCAACTCGGGCATGCCGTTGGCATTCGGCCCCTGGAAGCGCACCACCGCCACCACGTCGCGGTGCAGCTCGCCCGCCTCGAAGGCCGCCTGCAGCGCGGAGTAGTTCCGCTCCAGGCGCGTCCGCAGCGTGGCGGTCACTTCGTCGGCGAGGGTGAGCAATTCGGGCAGCGCTTGCTGCACGATGGCGTTGGCCGAGAGGTAGCTGTCGGCTATCTGGTCCAACCCAGCCGCCAAATCCGGCGGCAGGCCGGGAGCCTGAATCCAAGCCAGCTTCAACTGCGGCGCGGCAAGCAGCTTGGACAGGCCATGCAGGCTAAACGACCCCGGACCGCCCATCCGCACCCCGGCACAGCCGCTGGCGCCGCTCTCGAAAAACACTTCGTCGCAGATCAGCGCCACATCGTTTAGCTGGCAGCAGTCGGCTATCGCCGAGGCTGCGGCCCGGTCGGCGTATCCCCCGGTGGGATTGTTCGGATTGACCACCACCAAAGCCCGGGTTTGGGGCTGGGCGACCGCGCTGCTGAGCGAGTCGAGGTCGTACTCCCAGCCGTGCGGATGCAGATAGAAGGTCCGGTAGCTCCGGGTGCCAACAGCCGCCAATCTCGCCAACGGAGCGATCAGCGGATATCCCGGCGCCGGTATCGCCACCTGCTGGCCCGGATCAGCGAGCAGCGCGAAGAGCCACCCGTACGCCTCGGAGGTGCTGGCAGTCAGCCAGAAATCGTCTGGATGCCCACCGAAACGTCCCGCCAACGCCTCACGCGCGCTGCGCAGGCCGCGCGGATGCGGCTGGTATTCACTTCCGTCCCGCGCCGCCCGCGCCATGATTTCAGCGATCCTGGGATGGCTCAGCCCATGCCGGGTCGGGTTGGTGTCGGTCAGATCGGTCAGCGATCCGGCCAGCTCGGCCCGGAGCCGCGCAATCTCGTTGTCCGCCGACCGGGGCAATCGATTGGATATCCGCACCCGTTCATCGTATTAAATAGCCGCGCCCTGGGCTGCCTGCGGGACGAGCGGTGGAATGACGACGGGGGCAGCGTCCGCCCCGGAACCAACAATCCAGCAGCAACAATCCAGGAATGCCGCATTCTGCCTCCAACCTGGCAAGCCCAAGGTTGCCAATGCGGCGGACCACCGGGCTAACAGCCCGCCGCGAGTTGCGGTGTCCGGCGAAAATAACCCAGGTGGCGGACGCGATGGCTCCACCTGGCGCATACACTGGGAAGGTGAACCAATGGTGGGGCGTCGGAGCCGTATTCGTGTTGGGCGCGGTGATCGTCGTCTATGGGTGGCTTTCTGACCGGATGGCGTCCAAACGGCGCGCTGCGGAATTGCGCGAAGCCCCGCAGACCAGCATCCCCGATCTTCCGACCCCGCAATACGTGGTAGACCTCCCCGTGCGCGACACCGAGCTGACCAATGCCGAACGGGCTGAGGTCGCCGCCAAGCTGGCCACCGCTGAAAAACTGCCTGGAGGCTTCGCCAGCGCCGATTTCACCACTGACCGGCCCAGCCAGCAGATGATCCTGGACGGGCCGCTGATCCTGGTCGCTGAGAATGCGCTGAACGACCTCAGGGAATTGCTGCCGGCGATCCGCCTGGCCAAGGCCAAGGACCGGCCACTGGTGGTGGCTGCCCCCGGCTTCGGGCAACGGCTGCTGGAGGAATTGGCGGCCAACGCCGCGATGGGAACGATGCGGCTCGGGCCAGTTGTCATGGAACGCACTGCCCAAGAGGCGCTAAGCACGTTGGCTGGGGCGCAACTCGTCCCCAGCGCAGACCTGCACGCTGGCTATCTGCCTGCGGAAAATTTGGGCGAATGCCAGCTCTGGGCCAGTGACGCGGCCCATTCCTGGATCGTCGCCGGAGCGCAAAGTCTCAACTAAACCCCACCGAGTCTAAAGTTCAGCTTTACCCCATTTGAAAAGGGTCCGCACCCATCCGAAATGGGCGGATTTCCGCCTCAAAACACCCCGAATCCAGGCACTTTCCCGCTGCGGCGAATGCTGAGAGGCCCCTCAGCAAAGTCTCAACTAACCCGGCATCCGAACCACCAGTCTCACTAATGTCAGTGGCGAGGCAGTTGGCAGGTGTAGCTCAGTTTTCACCAAGTCACAACTTGGTTAGAACTGGGCTGCGGGGAAGACCTGCCAGCCGTCTCAACAGCCGGGGATCTTCCCCATCCCGGATGACAAGGAGGCTTTTGCCATGAATTTTGTTACGTCGCTTTTCCGAATGACCGCAACGTGGCTCGTCGCCACCGCCATGATCGCCGCATCGCTCGGCGTCGCAGTCACCACTATGGCCGAGGCGGCCACCACGCCATACGCGACCACTGGCCGACTCAATGTGCGCACCGGACCTTCCACGTCCGACGAGATACTGACCACCCTGGACAAGGGCGCAATCGTCTTGGCCACCGGCGGCATTTCAAATTCCTGGCTGCCCATCCAATTCGGCGGAAAAACTGCTTACGTCTCCTCACAATTCATCAAGAAGAGCACCTCGGCCGGACCAGCTGTGATCGGCTTGGCAGGCAAGAAGGTGACCAATGTCAACGTCAACCAGCGCACCAAGGCGAGCCTCACTTCGGAAATAACCAAGGTGCTGGAGAAGGGGACGACTGTTTCGGTCACCGGGCGGGTCTCGGGCGATTTCACCGAAACCAAAGACGGCAGCGACATCCGCTGGCTCTTCACCGAATACCTCAGCGAGCAGGTGGACACCACTCCGGACACCACTCCCGCTGACGAGGCAGTCACAACGGCGACACTGACTCTGCGCAAGACGGCCTCCAGCACCAGCGCCTCGTTGGGCAACGTCCCCTCCGGGAGTTCCGTCGCGCTGACCGGCTCCCATGACGACTCTTATTCGCAGGTGGTCTACAACAAGCAGACCGGCTGGATTCTCACCGGATACTTCAAACCGGCCAACGGATCGTCGTTCAGCATCCCGATAGCCACCGGCAAGCTCTACATCAACGCCACCGGGGTGAACATGCGTTCTGCGGCCGACGTCGAGTCGTCCAAGGTGACCGTGCTCAACTACGGCGCCGAACTCGTCGCCTCCGGGACGAAGAAGAACAACTACTCCTCGGTCATCTACGACGGCAAGGTTCGCTGGGTCTACACCCAATACACCCAGAGCAAGGCGATCGACACCACGCAGAACCTAGGCTCGTCCAGCCTGAACCGCCTGGAGCGCTACGGCAAAGCCGCTGTGCTCGAAGTCCGCGAGAACTTCCCGCAGATCGTCACCATCGGCGGCTGGCGTTCGTCCAGCTCCTACTCCTCCGACCATCCCAATGGCCGGGCCATCGACATCATGATCCCCAACTACAAGAAGAACAAGGCCTTGGGCGACAAAATCGCTGACTGGGTGATCAAGAACGGAAACCGGCTGCATGTGACCTACCAAATCTGGTACCAGCGCAACTACCGGATGACCCGAGGCTCCTGGACAAAGATGGAGAATCGCGGCTCGGACACCCAGAACCACAAGGACCACGTACACGTATCCTTCTACGCCAGCTAAAGCCAGCGGCGAAAACACCGGCCACCCACACTTGACGGCAGCAGCCCGTCGGGCGCGTGTGGCCGGTTTCCCGTTTCCGCCCAACGCGAAACAGGGACGCCGCTGGCCTGAACCGCCCCGTCTTGCCCAAGCACCCAGTGGACAAAGACATGGACAAAATCATGGACATATTTTGTGAAATTTATGTAGAATTGCCTTATGGGCAGGCTATACGAACAGACACATCCTTGGATAACTTTCAACTACCGCCCGGACCACAGCCAGGCGAGCATGCGGATGGGCGAGGCGTTCTCGGCGTGCTTCCAACTGGCTGGCACCCCGCTCCAACCCCATCTCGCCCGACAGTTCGCATCGATCTACCTCAACAAGGGCGTGCAGGCCACCACAGCGATTGAGGGGAACACCCTCTCTGCTGATGCGATCGATGAGATCGTAAACAAGAATCGCAAACTGCCCCCCTCGCAGCAGTACTTGGAGCAGGAAGTGCGGAACGTTGCAGAAGTGCTGAGCGCCATTCGCGAGGCGGCTTGGAGCGGCGATCATTTCCGGCTGACCCCACAGTGGCTCAAATCACGCAATGGCGCGATACTGGCCCAGATTGATGTCGCTGATCATGTCCACCCCGGCGAGTTCACCACGACGACGCTGCTCGTCGGCAACGTGTATCGGGGTGCGCCGCCCGAAGACGTGCCTTACTTGGTCGACCGGCTCTGCGATTGGGTGAACGCAAGGCTTGACGGCGGACAGTCGGACTCTATTCCCGGCGACCTGGCATTCTTCAATGCCGTCACTACGGCGATCCTCGCGCATCTCTACCTGGTCTGGATACACCCATTCGGAGACGGAAACGGGCGTACAGCTAGGGCAGTAGAGTGCGCGATCTTGGCGACGAGCGGGATGGTGCCCTGGGTCTCTTCAAACCTGCTCTCCGACCATTACAACCGCACCCGCTCCCATTATTACGAGAGGCTTGCATCATCGTCGCGGAACAACGACGTCCAAGGCTTCGTCGACTACGCGCTGAGTGGTTTCGTGGACATGCTCCGCGAACAGATCACCGAAGTGCAGCGGATGCAACGCCGCGTAGCCTGGGTGAATTACATCCACGAGGTGTTCCAGCACGAGACCCAAGGCGAGGCGTCACGGCGTCGGCGAATGCTGGTGCTCGCTATGGATGAAGATGGACCCACACCGCGCTCCCAGCTGCGCCATCTCTCTGCTGAGCTGGCAGAGACGTATGCCGGACGTTCAGACAAGACGCTATCGCACGACCTCAACAGGCTTCGCAGCCTCGGTCTAGTCGCCGGAGACGCCAGAACTGGCTACTCCCCACTAGTGGGGAGCATGGACGCATTTCTCCCGGAGAACAACCACCCCTAAGGCCGCACACCAGCCAAAACGCTCTGACTTGAGCACTCACCCTGGCATCCCCAAGCGGATTCGAACCGCCGTTACGGCCTTGAAAGGGCCGGGTCCTAGGCCTCTAGACGATGGGGACCTGCCCGAAGAACTATACGAGAAT
>JAIRXX010000283.1 GCA_031268065.1 Propionibacteriaceae bacterium | reverse complement strand
GTTCTGAAGTGTCTGTCGCATTGGCCGCACGGGTGCTGCTGGAGGCCGAAGGCATCCCCACCCGCGTCGTCTCGCTGCCCTGCCTGGAATGGTTCAACCGGCAGCCCGCCGAATACCGCGCACAGGTGATACCGGCTGGCGCGGCCAAAGTCTCCATCGAGGCAGGCTCGGCGCTGGGTTGGCGCGAATACGTCGGAGACCGGGGCCAGATCATCGCAATCGACCATTTCGGTGAATCCGCTCCCGGCGAGAGGCTGTTCGCCAAGTACGGATTCACCGCCGAGAATGTGGTGGCCAAAGCGAAACTGGCTCTCGCCGGTGGCTGAGTCGCGGCTGTTGCGCGCCAACGCGCTGCTGCTCTTAGCCTCTGCCATCTGGGGTTTCGCCTTCGTCGCCCAACGGGTTGGCGCTGATTATGTGGGGCCGCTCACCTTCAACGCGGTGCGCTTCGCAATGGGCGCAGTCGTGCTGATCGCGGTGATAATGGTCCTCGACCGCCACCGGGGGCTGTCCAAAGCCAAAAGGTCGGCGGCCACCCGAAAGGTCATTGGGCCGGGCCTGGCCTGCGGGGTGCTGCTCGGGGCAGCCGTCGGTTTCCAACAGGCGTCCATGCCCGAGGCATCGGCAGGGGACGCGGCCTTCGTGACGGCGCTCTACATCGTCATCGTCCCGTTATTCGGCCTGTTCTTCGGTCGCAGAATGGGATGGCAACTCGTGGTCGGAGTGGCCGCCTGCGTGGTGGGCATGTATCTGATCTGCGTCACCGACGATCTCGTTTTAGGCCCCAGCGACCTGCTGCTGCTCGCCTCCGCGACGGTATTCGCCATCCAGATCATGCTGGTGGACCACTACACAAACCGGGTGTCGGCGCTGCGCTTTGCAGCCGCGCAATTCGTCAGCTGCGCGGCCGTCAGCGCCATCGCGGCGTTTTTCGTGGACGCAGCGCCCTTCAGCGGGCTGGAGCAGGCCGTGGTCCCATTGCTGTACGGCGGGGTGGGCAGCGTTGGCATCGCCTACACCTTGCAAGTATTGGGACAGCGGGACGCGCTGGCCTCGCACGCCGCGTTGATCATGAGCCTGGAGGCGGTTTTCGGCTGGCTGGGCGGGATGATTTTCCTCGGGGAAAAGATGGCGCTGCGCGGCTATATTGGAGCTGTCCTCATGGTGGCCGGTATCCTGGTCTCGCAACTCGGCACTTTGACACATCCCAAACAGGAGGCCCCTGGTGGCTAAACGGCGATCTTTCGTCTGGACGGCGGCAGTCGTCGTGGGCGGACTTCTCGCTGTCGTATTGGGCGCCTACCTTTCCATCCACTTCATTGCTGCTGACCGCATACCGGCCAACGCCGCAGTCAGCGGAGTCCCCGTCGGCGGCATGTCGCCAGCCGATGCGGCCGTCAAATTGCACAACGCCTTTGATGGGCGGCTCGCCGGGCAATTTGCGGTGAACGCGCAAGGCAAGACGGTCTCGGTCGATTTGGCGCAGCTGGGCGCCGCCGTGGATTATTCACAGACGCTGGCCCAAGCCGGTGGGGGAGCGCAGAGCTGGAATCTGCTGGACAATCTGGACCAACTCTTCGGCGGCGAAGAACACGAAGCCGTCTTGAGCATCGATGACGCGGCGCTGGTGGACAAGATCAAAGAATTGGCTGCCGAGGTGGACCAAGAACCGGTGTCCGCCACGCTTGCCATCATCGACCAAAGCCCGCAGATCAGCCCCGGATCGAGCGGGGTGAAGCTCGATGTTCCAGCCAGCGTGCAAGCTTTCAAACAAGCGCTGCTGCGCGCCTTGATGGTGGACGCGGTGGTGGAAGTGGCCGAGCCGGAAATCACCACCGCCGAGGCGGAACGGGTGGCCAGCCAGATCGCCGTCCCAGCTTTGGCCAGCCCGATCAAGGTGTTGGTGGGCGACAAAGGCGAAATTGAATTGGGCAAAGAGCTGATCGCCAAAGCGCTCAGATTCGATCCATCGGCGGGGGAGCTGGCACCCAGCTTCGACGCGGAGACGTTGAACGCCGCCATCGGGAAAGACCTGAACAAGCTCGGCCTGAAGCAGCCGGTGGACGCCAAATTCACCATCGCCGGAAAGAAATCGGGAAAGCCCAAGATCACCGAGTCGAAAGACGGCTTGGGCATCGACACCCAGCAACTCTCCGCCGCGCTGATCCCGATGTTGGGCCAGACCGGCGCCCGGCAGGTAAGCGTGGACGTGGCCCCGCGTCCGGCGGGCTTCAGCACTGCGGACGCGCAGGCGATGGGAGTCAAAGAGATAACCGGCCAATTCACCACCTATTTCCCCGGATCGGCCTATCGCTACAACAACATCGGCAAAGCGGCGAAGTTGATCAACGGGACTTATCTGGCCCCTGGCGAGACCTTCTCGATGAACAAGACGCTGGGGGAGCGCACCAAGAAGAATGGGTGGATGGCAGGCGGCGGCATAGCGAACGGCAAAATCGACCCGAATATCTACGGCGGCGGCGTCTCCCAATCCACCACGACGGCGTTCAACGCGATCTTCTTCGCCGGGCTGAAAGACATCTACCACAAACCGCACTCGCTTTACTTCAGCCGCTATCCGGCCGGACGAGAGGCGACACTCGACTGGAAGATGGTCGATATGAAATTCCAGAACGACTCTCCCCACGGCGTGCTGCTGCAGGCGTGGATCACCGGGCGGGCTGGCAGCCAAGGCTCGGTCACGGTGCGGGTGTGGTCCACGAAGGTCTACGACGTCAAGGCGTCTAAACCGGTTCGGAGCAACTACCGTGCTCCCGGCAAACCGGTTTACGACACTTCGGCGAAATGCGTGGCCCAGTCGGCGATGAGCGGTTTCGATGTGAAGTACAACCGGCTGTTCTACCAGGACGGCAAGCAGGTGCGGAAAGAGCCATTCAAGTGGTCTTACAACTCGCTTACCCCAGTTATTTGCGGCGCAAAGCCCGATAGTTGATTCAGTGCCCCGAGATGGGGGTTGCGCGTTGTAGGGTAGTCCTGATAACCGTCATAGGAGCCGAGAAATGACTTACATCATCACCCAGCCTTGCGTGGACGTGAAAGACATGGCCTGCGTTGAGCAGTGTCCGGTCGATTGCATTTACGAAGGCGAGCGCAGCCTTTACATCCATCCCGACGAGTGCGTGGATTGCGGGGCGTGCGAACCAGCATGTCCGACGGAGGCCATTTTCTACGAAGACGATGTGCCCGCCGAGCAAGCCGCCTACGTCCAGGTGAACGCGGAATTCTTCGCTGAGATTGGTTCTCCCGGTGGGGCGTCGCGGTTCGGGCCGGTGGCGTCGGACCATCCATTTGTCGCTTCCCTGCCCCCGCAGGCTTAGCCCGGCGGGCTGGGCCAAGCCGATCTGGCCCAGCTTTGGCCAAGGACGATAATGAACGCACTCAGCGCGCGGTTGCCCGATTTTCCCTGGAATTCGCTGGAGCCTGCGAAGGCAAAGGCGGCCACCCATCCCGGTGGCGTGGTTGACCTGTCTGTGGGAACCCCGGTGGACCCGACGCCGCAAGTGGCGCTTGACGCGCTGCGGGCAGCCGCCGACGCTCCGGGATATCCGCAGACCTGGGGCACTCCGGCTTTGCGGAATGCGATCATCGGCTATCTGCGCCGCCGTTGGGGCGCTGGCCGGTTGTCCCCCCAGCAGGTGCTGCCGTTGATCGGGTCTAAGGAATTCGTCGCCTGGGCGCCGACGCTGCTCGGCTTGGGCAAGGCTGACACCGTGGTAATCCCGACGCTGGCCTATCCCACCTACGATGTGGGGGCCAAGATCGCCGGATGCCGGGTAGTCGCCAGCGACAACCCGGACGAGATCGCCGGATTGCGCCCGAAATTGGTCTGGATCAATTCTCCGGCAAATCCACACGGCAAGGTGTTGGACCGCGCTGAGACGAAGGCTTGGGTGGACGCGGCCCGGCGGGCAGGCGCGCTCTTGGCCAGCGACGAGTGCTATGGGGAATTTGGTTGGGAAGCCCAGCCGTGCTCCGTGCTTGACGAATCGATCTGCTCGGGTGACACAGCCGGACTGCTGGCGGTGCATTCGCTGTCCAAGCGGTCGAATGTGGCCGGTTACCGGGCGGGTTTCGTCGCCGGTGACCAAGTGGTGTTGGCTGAATTGCTGGAATTGCGCAAACATGCCGGAATGATGCTGCCCGATCCGGTGCAGGCGGCTAAGGTCG
>JAIRXX010000265.1 GCA_031268065.1 Propionibacteriaceae bacterium | reverse complement strand
CGCCTCAGCGAGCGGAGCGAGAGCGCCCGCCTGGCCCGGCGCAGCAAGTCTGCGCTCATACGATACTCCCGGCGCAGTGCGGCGACATCCGCCCAAGCGGCGGCGGCATCGGCAGAAGTCGGCTCCAGCGTCGAAAACACCGCTTTGTCGGCCTGCCGGGCCAAAGAGACCACTTTGGGCATCTCTTCCCCGGTGAGCAGCCACATCGGCGTGGACCGAGCCGCTTGGTCACCATCGCCGGGTGACCACAGCGTCGTGTCGAGCAGCCTAGCCGACTCCTGCCGAGTGAGATTCGCCGGTACCTGGACCCCGGCGTCAACGGCGAAGTCGACCACTTCCGACCAAGAGCCGCTCAGCGACGCAGCCGGGGCGGCCCTGCGCCGCCTCCTGGTCCGCGAAGCCTTTACCAGCAAGACCAACCCCAGCGGCCCGAAAAGCAGCAACGCTCCACCGAAAGCCCCGGCGATCACTCCCCAAGGCAACTGCATTTGCTCATCGTCAGTCCTCCCGTCGGTGTCCTGGGTGATGGTGACGGGCAATTCTGCCGGGTCCACTGGGGGATCAGGGGGCTGCAGCACCTGCGGCTCGGGAATCGGGCGGGGGTCTTGGATGTCGGTGACCGGGACTTGATCTTCATTCGGCGTCGGGTCGAAAGCCACCCATCCCACCTGGGCAAATTGCACCTCGACCCAGACATGCATGTCGTCTCCGGTGAGCGACAGCAGTTGTTCCGGCTCAGTGGCGTTAGCTGGATACGCCCCCATCACGACGCGGGCGGGAATGCCCAACGACCGCAGCATCAGCGCCATCAATGTCGCATATTGCTCGTCGTCCCCCACCATCTGCTGATCGTCCAACATCTTCTGCAGCCGCTCTGCGCGATGGCCGGGACGGGACAAGGACGAGTCTTTGTTCCAGTAGGCGCCTTTCCGCAACTCTTGCTCGACGGTCCGGATTTGGTCGAGCGGCGTTGAGTCGTTCACCGTGAGCCGCTTGGCGAAGTCCGCGATGCCCACCGGAACCCTCATATCCGCCGTGCCCTGAATGGGCGGGGTCTCCAAACCGCGCAGTTGGGTGTCCTCATAGCCCGGCTGGACGACCGTGCTAACCCGATAGCTGGCTTCCCCGGCGAAGCTCGCGCTCAAAGCGGCATTCGACCAGCGATTGAAATACAGCGTTTCCTGCAGCTCAGCTGGTCCGTCGGAGTCGAAAACCAGCGCGTCCGGGATGCCAGCGGTAGGTATCCACGGCCCCCGCAACTCGCTCAGCGCCACAACCAGCTCCACCCGTTCGCCGTTGCCAACCCAAGGTTCGGCACGCAGCAGCCGCCCGACACGCGCATAGCCGCCCTCTGCGCTGTCAACAGAATCGGAGACCCCGAACACCAATCCGTTGTAGGTGTCCATCACCGCCAGCCGCATCCGCGCGTCTTTGGGAAGCCCAGTCACCTGCAGCAAAACATTCTTCTCCAAAGCGGTGGTGTAGTTGCGGAATGACGCCAAAGGCGTTGGGTAATCCTGCAAATCCAACGGAGGAACGACGACATCGCGCAGCACCCTGCGTTCGGAAAACACCGGCCAATGATTGACAACCGGGACCGCCAGCGCACCGGCAATGGCCAGAGTGAGCAGGGCGCCCAAAGCCCGCCAACTCGTATGCACCACCGAGAGGTGAGAGGTGGTGCGGGTGGCCGATCCGCTGTCCAAGCTCACATTGCCCACGGCGCGGCGGCCAACCAGAATTTCCTCCCCGCTGCTGATCCGCTGGCGCTGGGAGCACCAAGCCCACCAAGCCAGCACCGCAAGGCCCCAAACCACGATGGGCCACAGCGGCGTCTCAGCGCCTGTCCCCCACGCCACACCGACGACGCCCATCAGCCCTATCGGCAACGTGCCGAGCACGTACCTTCCGGCCCGGACGCTCAGCAGTCCAGCTGCCAGCGCACACGAAAGCCCGCAGAGCCAGGGCATCACCGCCGGACCGGTGTAGGAAGCAGCAGGCGGCGTGATCGTCAGCAGGTCTTTCCAACTGTCCACCGCTTCGACCAATGACAATTGCAGCGTCCGCCAGGTGGGGAGCACGCCCCCCACTGTTGTCTCCCGCAGCGCAGCCGGACCGGCGCCGAGCAGGTAGCCGACCAGCGCCGCCGCCACAGTGGCCAGCAAATCCCAATGCCAGAAAGTGGCGGCGAGCGCGATCAGCAGCCCGACCGCGACTCCGGCACCCGCAGCCGCCAAGCCGACTCCCATTCCGAACACCGGTTCGTGGGCCGCGACCATCGGGACGAACAGCGCCGCGAGCACCGCCATGCTCCAAAGCGGAAGCCTCCTTTTCATGCGGGTACCCTTTGCTGGAGCACGCGGGGAAGGTCTTCAAGAGTCGGGCAGTCTGCCACCAAAGCCCGGCCAACGGTACGCCGCTTCGGCGTCTGTCCAGGGCAGACGCTAACTATTCCAGTCGTCAACTCGGGACCGGCGAGCACCGCCCAATGCCCGAATTCGCGGATCGGCCATTTCACACCGGTGACGACGGTGAGCACCGATGCCGCAGGTCGGGCAGCCAGCACCGCGCGGACCCGTTCGGTGAGTTTCCCAGCAGCGCTGTCCAATCGCAACTCGGTCAACTCGTCGAGCATCTTCGCCGCCGAGGTGGTCGAAATCCATTTCGAGGATGTGGCCAGCGAGACTTTGCGCCCCTTGGTAAGCCCCGCCCTGGCCAACGACGCCGCCACCGAGACGGCTATTTCAAAATCTTCGCCATCCCAGGACCGGGCTGAGCTGTCCAACAGAATCAGGTGGTGCGAGCGCCTGGTCTCCTCAAATTGGCGCACCACCAGTTTCCCCTTGCGCGCGGTCGTCGGCCAGTGGACGAATCTGCGGTCATCTCCGGGGGCGTAATCGCGCAGCGCGTGGAAAGAGACGTCCGAACTGGACAGTTTCGCCGTGGTCACGCCTTCCACGTCGCTCTGAAAACCGGTGGCGTCAAAGGGTACCCGCATCGTCTTGGGATTGACGTAAAGCTTCACCGGATCGTTCCACTGGTGTATTTTGCGCACCAGTCCCAAGCCATCCGAACGCACCGAGCGCACCGGGCCGAGCACGATCACCCCCCGGCGCTTGGTTGGAACCGCAAATACCTCTGCCCACTGCTCACGCCCCGGCAGCGGCGGGACGATGAATTGCGCCGTCGAATCCCCATCCGGCAGCGCGGCGGGCAATTCGACCACTCCAGAACGGATTCCGATGTTGCGGGTGTTCTGCACCCGCAATTCTCCGATTGCCGTGTTGCCCACCGTAGTCCGAGATTGCGGCAGGCTGACTTGCACCGAATACCACGACCTGCCGATCACCGAAACCAAGCCGGTGACCAAACACACGGCGCAGATCACCGCGATCACACCGGCTTCGATCCAGCCCCCGGCCCAGATCAGCCCCAGGCAGCCGAGGATCACCACCACCAGCGCCCAGCCGTTCCCGGTGACCGCACCCACCCACGCCGAGACTGGCTTGGCGAAGGAACGCCGGTACCACCAGGCCGAAACGCGCCGACTCGCCTGCATCCAGGCGAGCGAAAACCGCCCCAAGACGTCTGACGGCTTGGGCATGGGTCAGATCCCAACCGCTGGCGCCGGCACTGTGGTCAATGCCTTCGCCACCACTCCCGCAGCCGTGGCGCCAGAGAACGACGCATCTGGATCGAGCACCACCCGATGCTCCCAAACTGGTCCGGCTAGCTCTTTCACATCATCTGGGAGCACATAATTGCGCCCTTGAGCCGCAGCCCAGACGCAGGCGCAGCGGGCCATGCCGATCGCGCCGCGCGTGGAAACCCCCAGCACGGCATTCTCATCGCCGCGAGTCGCCTCGGCCAACGCCGCAATGTAGTCCAGCACCGCACGGTCAATATGGTTGTCGCTGGCGGCTTTCGACCACTGCGTGACGTGGGCGGTCGAAATGAGCGGCTTGACCAGCCGGGAGCGGTCCGGCGCGGATGCTCCGCTGAGCACGTCCACCATCGCCGCCCGTGCCGGATAGCCCAACGATGTTTTCATCAGGAAACGGTCCAATTGCGCCTCCGGCAGCGGATAGGTGCCTGCCTGTTCGATGTTATTCTGCGTGGCGATGACCATGAAAGGCTCCCCAGCAGGATGGGTTACCCCGTCAACAGTCACTTGCGCCTCAGCCATAACTTCCAACAGCGCTGACTGGGTTTTCGGCGAAGCCCGGTTAATCTCGTCGGCGAGCACGATCTCGGCGAAGATCGGGCCACGGTGAAAGTCCCATTCTTGGGTTTTCTGGTCGTACATATTCACTCCGGTGATGTCGGAGGGCAGCATGTCCGGGGTGAATTGGATGCGGGAATGGGTTCCGTCGATGGTCGCGGCCAGAGCACGCGCCAAGGCGGTCTTTCCAGTGCCCGGCGCGTCTTCCAACAGCAGATGGCCTCCG
>JAIRXX010000205.1 GCA_031268065.1 Propionibacteriaceae bacterium | reverse complement strand
ATCTACCGCCTCATCCGCGACCTCGCCCAAAATGGCATGTCGGTGATCATCATCTGCTCGGAATTCTCCGAACTCTCAGTCTGCGACCGGGTGGCGGTGATGGTGGAGGGACGCATCGTCGGCGAAGCGCGCGGCACCCAAATCAACGAGGAAAACCTGCTCAACATGTGTTTCAAGAAAGGCATGGCAACTCTATGACCGCTCAAGCTGCGGCAGTTAGGCCCACCAGCGCCAAGGTTATGCTCTTTGTGGCAAAGTACGGGACGTTGATCGTCTTGGCGGCGATGGTCATCGCAATGTGCGTGCTGGCGCCTAACTCATTCGCCAACTGGGGCAACGCCAGAAATATACTCAGCCAAGTCTCCCTGACGGCGATAGTCGCCTCAGGGCTGACTCTGGTGCTCGTCGTCGACGAATTCGACATGAGCATCGGCTACCAGGCCAGCCTTGGCGGCATTCTGGCCGTCGGGCTGATCGTCAACCAGCGGATACCTTGGCCGCTGGCGATCCTGATCGTGCTGGCCTGCGGTTTCTTGATCGGGTTGGCGAACTCTTTGATAGTCACCAAACTCGGGGTGAACGCCCTCGTCGCCACGCTCGGTGTCGGGACTATCGTTATCGGGGTGAATTATTGGTATTCCGGTGGAATCCCAATCTCCGGCATCGACCAATACCCCGGATTCACCAGCCTCGCCCAGGGCGCGACCCTGGGCCTGCCCAACACGGTTTGGATCATGCTCGTGGTGCTCTGCGCACTTTGGGTCATGCTCAACCGAACCGTGCTCGGCCAGCACATGCAGGCGGTCGGCGGCAACAAACAAGCAGCCGCGCTGTCCGGCGTCCGGGTGGACCGGGTGCGGATCGCCGCATTCGTGGTCGCCGGACTGTGCGCCGTGGCCACCGGATTGCTGCTCTCCTCCCGCGTCGGTTCCGGCCAGGTGAACGCGGGAGACGGCTACCTGCTGAATTCCTTCGCCGCCGTCTTCCTCGGCTCCGCCGCACTGCGCGACGGCGAATTCCACATCGTCGGCACCTTCATCGGCGTGCTGACTGTTGGCGTTGGCTTCAACGGCCTCGCCATCCTCGGAGCGCCGACTTTCGTCCAATTCATCTTCTCCGGGACACTGCTGATAGTGGCCGTCGCCCTCAGCACCGTCGCCCGGCGCTATTCCAAATAATCCCAACCTGGAGCAAACATGAATCCGATACCAACCTACAAAGTAACCGCGATAGACCTGGGCACGATGCAGATCGACCAGGCGAATATGCTCTACGAGTACAACTACGGGCAGAAACTCGAATTCCACGCCTTCAGCGCCGCCATCGAGGGCGGTGGAGTCAAAATACTGGTGGACACCGGCATCAAAGACCCGAAATGGGTGTCCGAGGTGATGATCCCGACCTGGATCGACAAAGAGCAGGAAGTGGAACGCGCACTGGGCGAGATTGGCTGGAAGTGCTCTGACGTGGACATAGTGATCAACACCCATCTGCACCACGACCACTGCGCCAACAACATCAGATTTCCCAACGCCGAGTTCTACATCCAAGCCGTCGAATGGGATTACTGCGCCAATCCGATCTTCACCCAGCAAATCCTTTACCGGAATTACTGGCTGACCGGAGAACTGACCCGCTGGCAATACCACATAATCTCCGACGACTACCACGACGTGCTGCCCGGAGTGCGTTTGATGCAAACCCCCGGACACACACCCGGCCACCAGGCGGTATTGGTGAACACCGCTGAGGGCACCCTGTGCGCCACCGGCGACAGCGCCAACGACATGCTCAACTTCAGCGCGGGGCTGGCCCCAGCCGGACACACCTCGGTTCCCGCCGCGCTGGCCTCGTTGGAGAAGATCCGCGCGGGCGCCGACCGCCTGCTGATGTCCCACGACCGCAACCTGACCCGTTGGCAAGACTCAGCTTTCCCGCTCATTCCAGCTCGCGCCGCCGGGCCGGCGGTCCCCGGATGGCCGAATCCGCCAACGAGTTGAAGCCGGGCGCCGCGCCCTCCGCTGGCCAGCCGCCGCCCGGCGTCGGCGGCACTTGACACCACCGCCTCATCCGGCGAGCGATTCGCCGTCGTCCAACCTGAAGCGCAGCTTCTCCAGGGCACGCAATTCGATCCGGCGCACCCCGCTGGCGCTGAGGCCCAACTGCTTGGCCACCGCAACCAGTGAAAGCGGCTCGGCGCGGTCGAATCCAAAGCGCAGCCTGACCACTTCCCGCTCGATGTGGGCCAACCTGGCCAGACAACGGTCCAACGCCTGCCGCCGCAGGCCATTTTCAAAGTCAACCTGCTGGGCGACGGCACAGCCTGCTGGATTCTCCACGTCGCTCAGCGGCAGCGTCGGACCATAAGACAGCAACCGCCGCACCCATTGCCTATCCTGGCCGAGTTCGAGTGAAACTTGCTCGAAGACCGCGCTCGACAGCAATTCCTGCTCCAGCAGGCCGCTCAGCCCGATCACCCGCATCCGCCGCAGGGCCAGGCTCGGCGGGATCGGGAATTCCCCCATCCGGGAGCAGGCGACGGTGGCGACCCGCTGGCGCACCCTGGGAAAGGCGTAGGTGGTGAACCTGCCGCGCCGGTAATCGAACCGGCACAGCGAGTCCGCCAGGGCGACAAATCCCTCTTGGAACAATTCTTCGACGTCCAACCGGCCCCGCTTCGCTTCCCGATAGGCGATCATCGACACCAGCCGCACATTGGCCAGCAAAAACCTGCGCCAGGCCCGGCCTCCGCCGCGCACCAGGCGGACCAATTCTTCGCCGCTGGCGCACACCGACAGCCCGCTTTGGCCATCCATCACCGCCTTGGCCAAGACTCCGGCCTCGATGGCGCGGGCAAGCTCTACTTCTTCAGCCGCGCTGAGCAACTGCTCCGAAATGACTCTTTTCAGCACAAAAGCCACGATGCACGCCAAAACGGCGGCTTTCAAAGCGAAAAACCGGAACTGTGGATAACAAATCGGTTATCCACAGCCTTCGCCGCACCCACAGCCCAGGCGGCCAAGCCAGCCGCCTGGGCTAGTCCATCTCGTAGACGCGCAGCGAATTCGTCTGATGGGCGCGGCGTCCGGGGTTCCCGGCGACTATCACCACGCGATCCCCGCAATCGACCAGGCCGAGTTCGGTCATCGCCTGCTGCACCGAGTCGACCATCGCGTCCATATTGGTGTACTCCGGCGTCACATAGCTGCGCACACCCCAGCAGAGCGTCAGCTCATTCGCGGTCTGCGGCAGCGGGGTGAACGCCATGATCGGGACATGGGAACGCAGCCTCGCCAAACGGTGTGGGGTGTCCCCGGAGATGGTGAAAGCGGCCAGGTATTTGGCCTCCATCCGCTCTGCCACCTCTACCGCCGCCTTGGAGATCACGCCGGACACGGTGTGCGGATCCCAATCGATGCGCCGCACCTGGTCCAGGTCTTCCTCGGTCTTGACGACGATCCGTTCCATGACTTTGACCGCCTCGATCGCATGGTCCCCCACCGCAGTCTCTCCGGAGAGCATCACCGCGTCCGCGCCGTCGAGGACGGCGTTGGCCACATCGGAAGCCTCTGCCCTGGTCGGGCGGTAGGAGCTGATCATCGATTCCAACATCTGGGTGGCGACGATGACCGGCTTGGCCCATTCCCTGGCCGCGTCGATGATCTGCTTCTGCACGATGGGCACGTCCTCCAGCGGCATCTCCACGCCCAGGTCGCCGCGGGCGACCATGCAGGCGTCGAAGGCGTCGATGATTGACTCCAGATTCTCAATCGCCTGCGGCTTCTCCAGTTTGGCGACCACCGGGATGCTGCGGCCCTCCTCGGCCATCACCCGATGCACCTCTTTGATGTCATCGGCCCGCCGCACGAAGGAGAGCGCGACCATATCCACCCCGTGCCGCAACGCCCACCGCAGGTCCAATTCGTCCTTCTCGCTCAGCGCGGGCACGCTCACCGCCACTCCGGGCAGATTGATGCCCTTGTGGTCGGAGACCGGTCCGCCAACGATCACTTTCGTAATCACATCGGTGTCGGTCACCGACACGGCTTCCAACACAATCCGCCCGTCGTCGATGAGGATTTGCTCGCCAGGCGTGAT
>JAIRXX010000012.1 GCA_031268065.1 Propionibacteriaceae bacterium | reverse complement strand
CAAGCTCCTTCTGCGTCACGCCCTGTTCTTCCCTGATCTCGCGCAGCCGCCAGGCGCGTTCCTCGGCCTCCATCCACGCGATGTGCCCGGCAACGGAAGACTCGTCAACGGGACGCTTGGCGCGTACCTCGCTCCAGGAAACGGTCTTGCTCATCTCACTCCTCCTCGCTGTCGAGCCACTCATCGAATCTGTCGTCGGCTATCGGGACATTCTGGTCATACCACTGGTTCCACCGGCCCGATTTGTCTCCCGCAACCAGCAGAATCGCTCGTCGCCTCGCATCGAAAGCGAACAGTATCCTAATCTCGCTACGTCCCGCCGATCCGGGTCACAGTTCTTTCATGTTGTGATGACGAGACCCCTTGATTCGGTCAGCAATTGGCAGCCCAAGCGCGGGGCCCTCAGACTCCAATCGGGTGATCGCCGCAGCGACTCTCATCGTCCAGACTGAGAACCCATGACTCCACGTCTTCCCAGAGCCGCACGTCCCAAGACATGCCGCAAGTATAGATCATGATCGATATCAACTCCAGTGAATGAGGTGCCTCATAGTCAAGCGCCCGTGTGGTTGAACCGGATAATTTCCCGCAAGGAAATGCTAAAGATAAGGTTCTGCGGGCCGATGGTTCAAAGAGCGCGGAAATCGACGGCGAAGCCTGCGGCGGCCTTGGCGAAACGGTCGTCGTTGGTCCACAGCGCCGTGCAACCGCCCGCTTTGGCGATGGCGAGATGCAGGGCGTCTGGAGTGCGCAGGCCATGATCGGCGCGGATGCGCGCGGCCTGCTCGAAGACCGCCTCAGTGGCAGACAGGTTGTGGAACCTCGACAGCACCAAGGGATAGCGCGAGAGCAGCGCTTGGTCGTTCGCCTTCATCGGTCCCACCAGACACTCCATCTTCACCAAGCCGCTGGTGGCGAAGGCAAGGTCTGGTTGGGCGATCCGCTCGGCAACCCTGCCGCCAAAGCCAGGGTGGTTCTCGACCAGATAGATCACCAGGCAGGTATCCAGGTAGATCAATCCCACGATTCACGCTCTTGCCGGATTCTTGCCTCCATGTCAGCTGGATCGCCTTGGTAGAGCGGGAGCGAACTGAGCGCGGCCAGAATCGCCGCTCCCGAACCGATGGGAAGCGCAGGTGAGACGGGCACAAGCCTCACCTGTGGCACCTGGCGAGATGTGATGACGATCTCCTCACCCGCCAGAGCCTTCTTGATCAACCCGGACAGGTTATTCCGCGCTTCCAGCACACCGACCTCAGTCATGCCTCCTCCAATATGGCTAGCTAAACCTAGCCATATTATAGCCCACTGCCAGACGACCAACCGCAGCCAATCCATCCTGACTCCGAATAGCGCAAACGACGCCACCGCAGCTGTCAGCCACATCCAACGGGGGTCAGTGGAAAGCGGCAACCAGACCAGCCGGTTGCGGCCAGAATCAGGGTCTAAGCCCGGCCCGATAGGACAGGGCGATGAGGGCGGCGCGGTCGGAGACGCCGAGTTTCATCATGGCGCGGTTGATATGCGTCTTCACGGTCAGCGGGGAGATGTGGTGAGCTTGCGCGATTTGCCGGTTGTCGAGGCCGCGAACGGCTTCGGTGAGCAAGTCGCGTTCGCGCGGAGTCAGGAATTCGAGCAGTTTGGCCGCCGCTGGGTCTACCGGAATCGAATTGTCGTCTGCCACATGGCCGATTACGGCGCGGGCGGCGTTTGCGGAGAGCGCCCCACCGCCATCGCATACCTCGGTGATGGCGGCGGCGAGGTCGGCGGGGCCGACGCCTTTGGAGAGGAAGCCGTTGGCTCCGGCCTTGATCGCGGCAAGCACGTTCTCGTCTTGGTCGAATGTGGTCAGCACCATGATCCGCACTTGGGAAGCGGGATGATTGCGCCGGATGCGGCGGATGGCCTCAATCCCGTCGATGCCCGGCATCCGCAAATCCATCAGGACCACATCTGGGACCAGGGTTTCCAGCGCCCGAACGGCGGCGATGCCGTCACCCGCCTCAGCGACCACCGCCATGCCGGGATGGGCGTCGATGTTAGTTCGCAATCCGACGCGAATCATCTCTTGGTCATCGACCAGCATCACATCAATCATCAGACGTCCTTTCCGGCGATGGGAAGCGACGCCCGCAGGGTGAAAACGGCGTCACCGGCTTCCAATTCGATGCGCCCGCCAGCGGAGGCGGCGCGTTCGCGCATTCCCACCAGCCCGTATCCCCCAGCGAGTTGGCTTCGCTGCGGTCGCTCAGCGCGTTGGTTGGCCACCTCAATACGAATCTCCTGGCGGTCCATGCCCACTTCGAGCCGCACTGTCCCGGCGCCGTGTTTGCGGGCGTTGACCAGCGCTTCTTGCACGATGCGGTAGACGGCCACCCCGGCTTCCGGGTCGAGCCGTTCCGGCTCATCGGCGATAACGGCGCGGATGTCCATCCCGGCAGCGCGGAATTCTTCCACCAAGCGGGGAATACGGCTGAAGCTGGCCGTTGGGGCGTTGTCAGCCGGATTGCGCAACACCGACAACACCCGCCCGGTCTCCCCCAGCACCCGCTGAATGCGCAACCTGGCTTGCGCGAGGTCCGCCCGCGCGGCGTCTGGGTCAACGTCCAGATGGACTTCAGCGGCTCCGACGCTCATCGACACCAAGGCCACTTCGTGTCCGAGGGTATCGTGCAGATCGTGGGCGATGCGCAGCCGTTCTTCGGCAACGCGGCGCTCAGCCTCGGCCTCCCTGGTGGCAAGCGCCTCGTCCGCGCTGCGCTTGACTTCTTCCCAGTAACGCCGGTTCGCCCGCAGCGAGGCCCCAGCGGCGGCGAAGGCCAACGCGGTCACGAAAGACAGCGCTGCCAGCGGATCGAGCAGAGCGAGACTGCCGTGTATGGTGACTGCCCAGTAATTCGCCAGGCCGACCAGCACCCCCACCGGCAACGCCGACAGGCCCCGCAACGCAGCCGCCAGCGCCGTGAACACCGACATGGAACCGAGCACCAGCGGATCGACTCCCAACAAGGCTCCAGCCAGCGGGCCTGCGCAGGCCAGCGCCACGCCAATCCAGGGCCAACGCGACACCAGCGCGATGCTGGCCAGGTTCAGGGCCACCCCCACCAACCCGATCACCTGTCCGCCCGCGGCATAGCTGGCCATCCCGAACCCCGCGTTCACCACCGCCACTGAAGCGGTGACCGTCTCCACCAAACGTGGCCAGCGCAGCAGCAGCGGGGCGCGTTCCAACTGGTGTTTTTTCACACGTTAAGCCTGCCACGGCGCAACGTCCGCGCAGTACCGCGATTGCGGTATCCGAAACCACTACACCCAGACGACGACCAGCTGCGCCCGTTGGTGAAAAATGGCGCTATGACCCTGCAGCAGTTGTACGAGCGCAGGCTGGCCAGCGAACCAGCCCGCACCCTGACCGTGACAACGGGCGCGATCATCTTCGACGCCGTGGCGTGCGTCGGCCTGCTGGTCGCCGGGCTGTACACGCTCAACTTCTGGTGCCTGGCAAGCGCCGCCTACTATTTGGCGGTGGGCGCGACCCGCAGGTACCTGCATCGGCGACTCGCCACGGCAGCTTGGACCGCCGACTTAATCTTTGAGTCCCGCGTCTACCGACGGGCTGGGATGCTGCTCGGCGTTTCCGGCACCGCCTATCTGGCGACGAATCTGTGCCTGTATTTCACTGAACGCAGCTCCGATTACCCCTGGCTGGCCGCCTATAGCATCGCAGTGGCCGCCTTCGCCAAATGCGCCTTTGCCATCAATGGTTTCGTGCGGGCCAAGCGCTCCGGCAGCCCCATCCAAGTCGCCCTGCGGATCACCAATCTATGCGACACCCTGGTGTCGCTGGCGGTCACCCAGTACGCGCTGCTGACACTGACCCAGTTCCCCGACGCCGGGCCTGCCTCCGCGACCCTTGGCATGGGTTTCTCCGCCATCATCGCAGTGGTCGGGGTTACTATGGCGATCCGAAAACCCCGCCAGGGCTGAGTCCCAAGGCAGCAACACCGAGGCCAGCAGCGCTGGGGCAACCGGGCAACCGGCAACGCGCTGACGCCGGACTCCCACCGGCGTCCTACTGCGCTCGCAGTAGCGAAAGTCCGTCTATTCAGACGATTCCCGCCCGACAAGGCCGGGATTGGATGTAACCATGACCCGACTGACCCGCATTAGCCTTGCCCGCCGTACCGTGGTGGCGCTCTTAAGCCTCCTCGTTATCGCCGTGGGGGTGTTCTCGATGCTGTCCATCAATCAGGAGATGCTGCCTGAGATCAATTTCCCCAAGGGCACAGTTATCGCCGCGCTACAGGGCGCCAGCCCGGAAGTGGTGGAAGCCCAAGTGACCAAACCGCTGGAGACGGCAGTGACGGGCGTGGCGGGAGTGAATTCCGTCACCTCGAAAAGCAGCAGCGGCATGGCGCAAATTAGCGTCTCCTGGGACTACGGGCTGGACCCGGACCAGATGGCAGAGGCGCTTGGCAGCGCCGTCGATGCCGTGCCGCTGCCGAGCGGGGTCAGCCCGACCGTAATCTCCGGCGGGCTGGATGACACCCCGGTGATTGGGCTGGCCGTGTCCTCCAACGACAGCCTTGAGGCGCTGTCGGCAAAGGTGGAGGCTATCGCAGTCCCCGCGTTGAAGACCATTCCTGGAGTGCGGGACGTCGGCCTCGCGGGTGGGGAGCGCCATGAGGTCGTGATCACCTATTCGCCGCAGAAGCTGGAAGACTACGGCATCGACCCCACCGCCATCGCGTCGCAGTTCTCCGCAACCGCCAAAGTGGTTGCCTCCGGCGTCATCCGTACCGGATTCCAGAATCTAGACGTCCAAACCGGGCAATCCTTCGCCAGCGTGGACGACATCGCCGAAATGCTGCTGCAAGGCACAGACGGGCCGGTCGCCCTGGGCGAGGTGGCCACTGTGGAAGAGCAGCCTGTCGATTCGACCAGCATCTCCCGCGTCAACGGCAAGTCCGTGCTGACCCTGGCCGTGACCAAAACCACCGGCGCCAACACAGTCAGCACCGCCAAAGCGGTGCGCGGCCAGTTGGACGACCTGGCGCGGCAGCTTGGAAACGGGGCAACTTTCGCGGTCAGCTTCGACCAGTCGCCCTTGATCACCGAGAGCATCAACGGACTTAGCGTCGAGGGCGGAATCGGACTTTGCATGGCGGTGCTGGTGATCTTCGTCTTCCTGGGGTCGCTGCGCCCGACCATCATCACGGCCATCTCGATCCCGCTCTCGCTGCTCATCGCGCTGGCGGGGCTATGGGCGGGCGGGTTCACCCTGAACGTGCTCACCTTGGGTGCGCTGACCGTTGCCATCGGCAGAGTGGTGGACGATTCAATCGTTGTGATCGAAAACATCAAACGGCATTTGAGCCACGGCCCAACCGGCGCCGGGCCAGTCCTCGGCGCGGTGAAAGAAGTCGCCGGGGCGGTGACCAGTTCCACCATGACCACGGCGGCAGTCTTTGTGCCCATCGCTTTCGTCTCCGGGCTACCCGGCCAGCTATTCCGGCCATTCGCGCTCACCATCGTCATCGCCCTGCTCGGCTCGCTGCTCGTTTCGCTCACCGTGGTGCCGGTGTTGGCGTCTTGGCTCATCCGCCGAAAAAGCCAACAACCCGCGCCTGCCGAAGTTTCCCCCAGCCCAGTTGGAACGCCGGAAATCCCCGCCGCGCCCGGAACCGGGGAGGCCGAACAGCCGACTCTGCTGCAGCGGGCGTATCTGCCCGTCCTCGACTGGTCGCTGGCGCACCGTTGGCTCACCCTCGGCATCGCCGCAGGCCTGCTCGTCGGCACGGTATTGCTGGTGCCATTCCTGAAAACCGATCTCCTGAGCGACATGGGCACTGGGGGTTTCAACATCACCCAAAAGCTCCCAGCTGGCACCAGTTTGGAGCAGGCGGACGAAGCCGCCCGCAAGATCGAAGCCCTGCTGGACGCCGAGCCTGACATCTTGACCTATCAGACGACTGTCGGCAGCAGTTCCGGATCGTTGCTCGGGGGAGCCTCAAGCGCGGGCAGCAACCAGGCGTCGTTTACCGTGACCCTGAGCGAGGACGCCGATCTCGCCAGCGCCCAGGAATCGGTGCGGGCCAAGTTGGCCGACGCTGGCTCCGACCTCGGGGAGGTGGAGGTCTCCACCAACGCCGGCACCACCAACCAGGTGGCCGTCTATGTCGAATCAGCCGACGGGGCAGACCTCACCGACGCGAACGCGCGGGTTATGGAGGTGTTGCGCGGCACGGCTGGGCTGGCCAAGGTGGCCAGCAACTTGACCGACTCCCAGGAATTGCTCTGGGTGGATGTGGACGAGCAATTGGCCGCCGAAAAAGGGATGAACCAGACCACTATCGGCCAGGCTGTCGCCCGCGCCACCCAGGGGCAGATGATCGGCGCGCTGACCGCTGGCGAAGACAGCCTCAGCGTCTACCTGCGTTCCCAAAGCCCGGCTACCACCGTCGAAGAGTTGAGCGAGTTGCGGCTGCCGGTCACCGCCGTCATGAACGCCGCCGCCCGCGAGGCGGCGTCAGACAAAGTGTCTGCCCGCTCGGACAAGATCAGCGCCCAAAATCAGGAGACCGCCAAAGAAAACTACCAGGACCAGCTCGCAACTCTGAAGAAGAACCGGAATGCCGCGAAAAAGAGTTCGGCTGCGCTCGCCAAGCAGGCCAAGAAGGCGAAAGCCGAGCTGGCCAAGCTCCAAGCCGCCCTCGACGCTGCCCTGGCGGCGCCGGTGGGCGACGACAAAGTCGCCACCCAAACCGTGCTCCACCTCACCCAAGCGGTGGCGGCCATGTCCAGCCAGGTCGCCCAACTCGCGGGTGCGGCGGCGTCCTCCAGCGCCTCAGTCGGCGCCTTGGACAAGCAGCTTGAGGCGGCGATGGAAGCCAGGCAGAAGTCGCTGGACTCCCAGTCCGTGCAGGAAGAACTCAGCCAGGCGGGCAAAGACGCGGCGAAAACGACCGCCAAGCCGATCAAACTCAGCTCGGTCGCCGAGGTCAAAACCGTTGCGGCTCCAGCGGTGATCACCCGAGTCGAAGGAGTGCGGGCCAGCACCATCTCGGCCATCTATGAGGGCGACAACCTCTCCGGGTCCACCGTCGAGATTTAGGCTGGCGTGGCCGCCCTGGACCTGCCCAGCGGCGTCACCGTGCGCATCGGCGGGGCCTCGGCGGCGCAGTCGGAATCGTTCGGCGAGATGGGTATTGCGATGGTGATCGCCGTCGCAGCGGTTTACCTGGTGATGGTCGCCACCTTTGGCTCACTGCTCCAGCCGCTCATGCTGCTGGTGTCAGTCCCGTTCGCCGCCACCGGGGCGCTCGGGCTCTCCCTGATCACCGGCACCGCGCTGGGCCTGCCGTCCATGATCGGCCTGCTCATGTTGATCGGCATCGTGGTGACCAACGCCATCGTCCTCATCGACTTGATCAACCAGAAACGCAAAGCCGGTGCCAGCATAGAAGAATCCATCCGCCAAGGCGCGAGGTTGCGGTTGCGCCCGATCATCATGACCGCCCTCGCCACCGTCTTCGCCCTGCTCCCGATGGCGCTAGGCATCACCGGTGGCGGCGTGTTCATCTCCAAACCACTGGCGATCGTGGTGATCGGCGGCCTAATATCCTCCACCCTGCTGACCCTGCTGCTCATCCCCGTAGGCTACGATCTGCTCGAACGAAGCCGGGAACGCTTCGCCACCAGGCGCTGATCGGCCCGAGCGCCATTGAATGATTTAGGGAAGTTTCATTGAACGATTTGTGGAGAATCTATTGAACGATTTAGGGAGATTTCGTTGATCGTTTTGGGAAGGAGCGGCTAAACCGTTCAGGCGCGTTGGCACCTTGCCCGGCTGTCTCGGCGCCGCATACCCCACTAGGTGTTGACCGGGGAGAGCCGCGCTCGCTAAACTTCATATTGCGAAAATGGTTTTCCACGATACGGAGGTTTCCAATGCGATACACCGTCAACTGTTCGATCTTGCTCACCGAGCTACCGCTACCCCAACGCTTCCAGGCAGTCAGCCAGGCTGGGCTGTCTGCCGTCGAGCTGTGGTGGCCCTTCACCACGCCGACGCCTGGCGATGACGAGGTAAACGCCCTCACCCGTTCGCTCAAGGACGCTGGCGTCCAACTCACCGGGTTGAACTTCGACGCCGGAGACATGGCGGGCGGGGATCGCGGCCTGGTCTCCTGGCCGGAGCAGCGAGATCGTTTCCGGGCCAACGTCGAAGCAGTCACCCGGATCGGGGAGCTCACCGGCTGCAAATCGTTCAACGCCCTCTACGGACTGCGGCAAGCCGGACACACCCCGGCAGAGCAAGACGCGCTCGGCGCGGAGAATCTGGCCTACGCAGCCGAAGCCGTGGCCCGCATCGGCGGCACGATTCTGCTGGAGCCGGTGAGCGGATGCCCCGGCTATCCGCTGCTCACCGCCGCCGACGTAGTTGCCGTGCTCGACAAAGTGGGCGCGTCGAATATCGGCCTGCTCTTCGACGTTTACCATCTAGCCACGAACGGGGACGACGTCGCCGCCGCGCTGCACACCTACGCGGACTGCATCGCCCATGTCCAGCTCGCTGACGTGCCGGGGCGGGGTGCCCCAGGGACCGGCGAACTGCCGATCACCGCCTGGCTGAACGACTTGGCCGGGTTCGGCTATGACGGCTGGGTCGGCTTGGAATACAAATGCGAAAACGGCGACCCTTTCGCCTGGCTTCAACACACCCCCTAACAACAGCCAACACTCAGGAGTTCTAACATGACAACGATTGGTTTCATCGGGCTGGGCATCATGGGCCGCCCGATGGCGGTGAATCTGCAAAAAGCTGGCTTCGACGTGCGGGGCTATGCCCCCACACCCAGCTCAGCCGACGCGCTGGTCGCCGCTGGCGGCACACGCGCTGAGAGTGTGGCAGCCGCCGTCAAAGACGCGGACGTGATCGCGGTGATGGTGCCCGACTCCCCCGACGTCCAAGAGGTGCTCGCCGGGCCGGACGGGGTGTTCGCCAACACCCCCAAGGGAGCTTTGGTGATCGACTTCTCCAGCATCCGCCCCGATGTGACCGCAGAGCTGGCCAAGCAGGCCAAGGCCGCTGGGTTGCGGATTCTCGACGCCCCGGTCTCCGGCGGCGAACCCGGAGCCGTGCAAGCCACCTTGTCCATCATGGTCGGCGGCGACGGCGCGGACTTTGCGGCGGCGATGCCGGTTTTCGAGAAAGTCGGCAAAACCATCGTGCATGTCGGCCCGAATGGCGCCGGGCAGACAGTCAAAGCCGCCAACCAGCTGATCGTCGCGGCGAATATTCAAGCGTTGGCCGAAGCCATCGTCTTCTTGGAGGCGTATCAGGTGGACACCGCCGCCGCGATTCAGGTGCTCGGAGGCGGGCTGGCCGGGTCTGCGGTGCTCAACCAGAAGGCGCCCAAGATGCTTGAGCGCTCCTTCGAGCCGGGATTCCGCATCGACCTGCACTACAAAGACATGGGCATCGTCACCGCCGCCTCCCGCGAGGCCGGCTTGGTGCTGCCGCTGGGGGCATTCATGGCCCAACTCCTCGCCTCGGCGCGGGCACAGGGAGACGGGAAACTCGACCATTCAGCGCTATTCCAAGGTGTGCGACGCCTGTCCGGGCTGAGCGGCCAACCAGAAAGGAACCAAGCATGAGAACCGTTGACGCAATAGCCGCAATCCTCGCCAAAGAGGGCGCGACCCAGGCTTTCGGCGTGCCGGGAGCAGCCATTAACCCGCTCTATTCCGCGCTGAAAGCGCATGGGGGAATCGACCATGTGCTGGCCCGCCACGTCGAAGGCGCATCGCATATGGCCGACGGATATTCCCGAGCCAAGCCGGGGAATATCGGGGTCTGCATCGGCACGTCGGGTCCGGGCGGCACCGACATGATCACCGGCATGTACGCCGCCTGGGCGGATTCAGTGCCGATCCTGTGCATTACCGGGCAGGTGCCCACCGCCAAGCTGGACAAAGAAGATTTCCAGTGGGTGGACATCGCTTCCATCGCAAAGCCGGTGACCAAATGGGCGCTGACCGTGTTGGAGCCGGGCCAAGTCCCAGAAATCTTCCAACGCGCGTTCCACCTGATGCGCTCCGGCCGCCAAGGCCCGGTGCTGATCGACCTGCCCTTCGACGTGCAGCAGGCCGAGATAGATTTCGACCCCGAGAGCTACGTCCCACTGCCGCCCTATCGGCCAGCCGCAACGGCTGGGCAGGCTGCGGCGGTGATCGACATGATCGTGTCGTCGGAGCATCCGCTGCTGCTGGTCGGCGGCGGCGTCGTCCTCGCAGACGCGGAGGACTTGGCCGTTGAATTGGCTGAGACGCTGGGCATCCCCATCGTATCCACGCTGATGGGCTGGGGCACGATAGCCGACGACCACCCGTTGGCGGCAGGGCTGGTCGGCATCCAGACGGCGCACCGCGCGGCCAACGCCACCTTCTTGGCCGCTGACGCGGTGGTAGGCATCGGCAACAGGTGGGCCAACCGGCACACCGGCGACCTGGCCAAATACCGCGAGGGCCGCCGTTTTGCCCA
>JAIRXX010000064.1 GCA_031268065.1 Propionibacteriaceae bacterium | reverse complement strand
GCTCTTCCGATCTCCGGGCTGGCATACCGGGCAGGGAATCAGCTATCTCCGCTGTCCCGCCGACATCGACCGGAGGCAATTCCTCCGCTGGAGCCGCCTGGTCAGGCGGATCAACCTTTTCGGCGTCGTCTGCGTCAACGGGGAGGGGAGTGCCGCCGTCTGCCGGGGTGCCCGCGCCGCCCGCCGGGACGCCCGCGTTGTCTGCCGGGGTGCCCGCGCCGCCTGCCGGGGCTGTGGTCGTCTGGCCGCCTGTGTCCAGCGGGTCATCCGCGCTGGCTGTCATCGGCGCGGCTGATAATCCTCCGAGGACCAGCCCAAACGCCAACGCCGCCAGCAATGCTTTCCGAAGCTGTTTTCTCATCATGCGCCGGACCCCTATCGTCGTCATGTATGGGTGGAGAACGTGATAAGTCTGTCAGCAAGGCGCACACTTTGCTAGAGCCAGTCAGCCCGCCCGCGCGATCCCAGATCATTGCTCTCCTGGCCGAAGCGCCAGACCCCGTTTTTGTCGGAGGTGCCAGATAGACTGGGCAACCAGTGGTGAAGTGCTCTCAGAGTCTCCACCGTTGATCCCGACGGCTCGTCCATGTCGTCGGGGAAGTAGCGACACGAATGGCGGCAAGACACACCCATGATGAGCACGGCAGTACTACCGGCGAGGCTACCCGAGATTATTCCGTTGTCGCCGCGTGTCGATGTCAGCGAGGAGTCGCTGGCAAGTTCAGCGCCCCAGGTGTTGGAACTTCTGCTCGCGGACATGACCACTGAGCGCAACATCATTTGGGCAACTGACGATTACGCCCACTTGGGGATTAGGTTCACCGCAGACCGACCCATCACGGTCGCAGCTATCACCGGGCAGAACGCCGGAGTCATCCATCCGCGCGTCAAGAAGTCGAAAGCGCGGCAAGGTGGAAGGGCAAAGGACAAGGCTGAGGTCTTCACTCCGCCGTGGCAATGCAACGAGCAAAACAATGCTGTGGACGAGGCATGGTTTGGTCGGACGGGCGTTTTCAACACCGCCACCCGGAAGGGCTGGCGCACCCTTACGGCTCCGGTTCAGTTCGACGCCGAGGGTAGCCGCACCTGGAAGCGCTACGTTGATGAGCCGAGGCTGGAAGTTGCTTGTGGGGAAGCGCCTTACCTGGTGAGCCGTTACGACGCCACTACCGGAGAGCCGATTGTGCTCGGACGCCGGATCGGGTTGTTAGATCGAAAGCTGCGCGTTGTCACCGAGAACTGTCACGGCGAAGACGAGTGGTTGTTCTGGGTGCGGCGGGCCTTCGAGAGCATCTACGGTTTCGAGTTTCAAGGTGACAGCCTGTTGTTGGCCCGCGAGAACCTGCTAGCCACCTATGTTGACTACACGCGGCACGCCTTGGATCGTCCGCCGTCTGAATCCGAACTGCTGGCCATTGTGGGCGTCATAGTGTGGAACATCTGGCAGATGGACGCTTTCACCGGCACGATCCCCCTCAAAACTCTGAACTCCAATGTGAACGAGCCGATTCTGTTCAACACCCGCGAAGATGAAGGCCCGCCTTGCCGCATCCGCGACTGGAGGAAGATGGAGACGGTAGAGTTCCGTTCCTTTCTGAAAGCAAGACCGTTACGATGAGCGCCCCCAGCATCGACTTCGGAGTCCTCGACCAGCTAATTGTTGGCCGAGTGCAGCCCCACATTTACGCTTTCGCCACTAACACTATCCCGAACTACCTCAAGGTCGGCGACACGTACAGGCCGGTCGCAATGCGGCTCCGGGTGTGGCGAAAACATTTCCCCGACCTGGAGAAAGAGTATGAAGGCAAGGCCAACGTTGCCGCTGATGTGTACTTCCGCGACTACGCCGTCCACCAGTATTTGGAGATCGAGGCGGGGAAAGCCAGACTGGCCGACGGTGAGCAGGGAGCAGGCGTCTACTACAGCCGTGAGTTCTTCGCGGACACTTCGGCGGTCGATGTCGAGGATGCCATCGCCGACATCCAAAGTAGTTTCGATGACAACTCGGGCCGCTATGACTTCTACGATGCCGAAGACCGGCTGCCCGTCGAGCACCACTACGTTCGCGGTGAAGATTGGACGTTGCGTCCGAACCAGCGAGCGGCTGTTGGCCGCTTCATCGAGGCGGTAGAGGCTGGCCGCGCGAACTTGTTGATGTATGCCGTCATGCGTTTCGGCAAATCCTTCACATCGCTTTGCTGCGCCAAAGCGATGGCGGCCAAGACAGTCTTGGTCATGTCTGCCAAAGCGGATGTGAAGACCGAATGGAAGAAGACAGTCGAGACAGCAGGCAACTTTTCCGAATATGTGTTTCTCGACTCGGACTCGCTCAGCCAAGACGAGAACGCCATGAAGGAAGCCCTCGCTGAAGGCCAAAGCGTGGTGCTATTCCTGACGCTGCAAGACCTTCAAGGCAAGAACATCAAGGACAAGCACCAAGAACTGTTCAAAAACCAGATAGACCTCCTCGTCGTTGACGAGACGCACTTCGGGGCGCGGGCCGAGGAGTACGGGCGAATTCTGAAAGAAGCAGGGCAGCCAGCCGATGACGCCACTGCTCTAAGGAGAGTCGAGGATGACCAGATCGACACCGCTGAAGCCGAGGAACAGCTCAAAGTTCTCCAGGCCCGCATCCGGCTCCACCTCTCTGGAACGCCGTACCGGATTCTCATGGGCAGCGAATTCTCGAAGGAAGACATCATCGCCTTCGTCCAGTTCTCCGACATCGTGGGGGACCAAGAAGCGTGGGACAGCGAAAACCTTGATAAAGACGACGTGAACGAGTGGGACAACCCTTACTTCGGCTTCCCACAGATGGTCCGGTTCGCGTTCAAGCCCAGCAAGGCCGCCAGGCAGAAGATGGAAGAGTTGAGCAAATCCGGCATCTCGCTCGCTCTCTCCGCTCTGTTAGAGCCGAGGTCGATCAGGAAGGATAACGACGACCTGCACAAACAGTTCAAGCACGAGCCGGAAATCCTGGACCTGCTGCGGGTGATCGACGGTTCGCAACAAGATGACAACCTGTTGGGCTTCCTTGACTACGACCGCATCAAGCAGGGAATGATGTGCCGCCACATGGTGATGGTGCTTCCCTACTGCGCATCCTGCGACGCGATGGAAGCACTCATCCAATCGCACAGTGGCGACTTCAGGAACCTCGGCGACTATCAGATCATCAATATCTCCGGGGTTGAGGGCGCGAGACGTTACCGAAGTCCCGAAGACGTGAAGAAGGCCATCAGCGACGCCGAAGCAGCGGGGCGCAAGACCTTGACCCTGACCGTTAACCGGATGCTGACCGGGAGCACCGTGGAGCAGTGGGACACAATGCTCTACCTCAAGGACACATCCTCGCCACAGGAGTACGACCAGGCGACCTTCCGCTTGCAGAACCAGTATGTCCGCACCCTGTTTTCCGAGAGGGAAGAGGGCCAGACCAGCACGATTCGGAATAACCTCAAGCCCCAGACTTTGCTCGTGGATTTCGACCCGGATCGGCTGTTCCGTATGCAGGAGCAGAAGTCGCTAATCTACAACGTCAACACCGACGAGAACGGCAATGCCAAGCTGGAAGAGCGCATCAAAGAGGAGCTTAGAATCTCCCCAATCATCACGCTCAACGCAGAAGGGATTCACCAGGTTGATGCGGCTGACATCCTCGCCGCCGTCAGCGAGTACAGTTCAAAGCGCAGCGTTGGCGACGAGGCCTGCGACATCCCAATTGACCTTGATGTGCTCAGGGACGATGACATTCGCCGAGTGATCGAGGCCCAGGCCGAGCTGGGGTCGAAGTCAGGCCTCACTCTGGAGCCGTTCGATGGCGAGGAGAATGACCTCGACATGTCCGGCGAAGACGATGACACCGACCAGGGCGGCAGCAAAGCGACGGACGAATACGGGAGAGACTGCGCTCCACCTGCCTCGGATGATTCCTCCAAGAGCCTGGCGAGGAAGCTCCAGACCTACTATCAGAGGATTCTGTTCTTCGCGATGCTCGCCACCGATGAGGTCCGGTCTCTTGCTGGGATTGTCGATGTCATAGAAGAAGACAACAATGCGAGGATCGCTCGACACCTCTTCCTTGACCCAGGGGTTCTCCGGGCCTTGCTCAGAGTATTCGACCCGTTCAAGCTCAGCTGCCTGGATTACAAGATTCAGAATATTTCTCAACTTGTCCACGACGAAATGCTGGAGCCGGTAGAGCGAGCGGCTCGCGCCCTGGGTAAGTTCACGCGCATCTCGGACTCAGAGGTGCGGACCCCATCGTGGCTGTGCCACGACATGATTGCTCAGATTCCCGGTGAGAAACTAGCTGCCGATGTCGAGGAGGGGAGAGTCTTCCTCGACATCGCCAGCAAGTCAGGCGAATTTGCCCTTGCTCTGTACGAAAGGCTCGTGCAAGAACTCGGTGTCGAACCCATTGCCATCAAAAGCATGATCTACTCCATCCCATCGTCGAGCATTGCCTACGAGTTCACGAGACGTTTCTACGAAATCCTGGATCTTGACGTGAAAAATATCGCTAGCTCTTTCAACGCCTACGACTTGGTGGAAGTGTCGGAGGCAGACGGGAGACTTGTTGCCAAAGATGTCGCGTCAGTGCTTCGTGAAGGCGACACGGCGTGGAGCGAGCTTGCGCTGGATGCGAAGCTATTGGAAGGAAGTGTTCAGATGGAATTCAGTGCCGTGGTCGGCAACCCTCCATATCAGGCTGACGACGGAGGGTTCGGGACCAGTGCCGCCCCTATCTACCAGCTATTCGTGGAACTCGGGAAGCAACTGGACCCGCAGTTCCTCAGCATGGTCATTCCCTCCCGCTGGTTCGCCGGGGGCAAAGGCCTTGATAGCTTCCGAACCGAGATGCTCCACGACAGCCGTATTCGCACCTTGCATGATTACCTCACGGCATCTGACGTGTTCCCCGATGTTGGCCTCAAAGGAGGGGTCTGCCACTTCCTCCGGGACAGGGACAACCCCGGAGACTGCACAGTCACCACCCAATACAAGGACGAAACCCCATCCGTTGCCACTAGGCCCCTGCTGGAAAAGGGAGCTGACGTGTTCATTCGGTTCAACGAAGGCATCTCCATCCTCAAGAAGGTGATGGCGGTTGAAGGGGCAGGAGACTCGCTATCGCTGCCCGACGAGAAACGCTTCGACAGGCTGGTCAGTTCCCGAAAGCCATTTGGCCTGACAACCACGTTCAAGGGGAACGGGGCAAGAAGCAATGGAGATGTTCTCGTCTACCGAAACGGCGGCGTTGGATATACACCACGCTCCTCTATCACCTTGGGTGGTGCTTTGATAGACAAGTGGAAGCTCTTTATTGGTCGCGCTGCTGCCGGGACCGGTAATAAAGACACTTATCCTCACCGGATAATCCCCACTCCGTTCGTGGGCAAGCCGGGAAGCATATCCTCGGAAACCTATCTATGCATCGGGCCGTTCGACGAGCATGAGGATGCGCAAAACGCCCTGTCATATCTGGAATGCCGTCTCACCCGGCTCTTGATACTTCTTCACAAGCCTTCCCAGGACGTGACTCGCAAGGTATACACATTCGTCCCCGTGCAAAACTTTTCCAGGACGTGGACGGATGAGGATCTGTACGCCAAGTACGGCCTAAGCGCCACAGAGATTGCCTTCGCAGAGAAGATGGTTCGCTCGATGGGGAAGACCCCGTTAACGGCGACTGACACGCCTCATCATGCCCGGCAGTCCACTCAGACACCGGTTACAACTAAGGCGAAGTAGCTTTCTCTCGTGGCATTTTTAACAAGCCACTTTCGCGGGTTTGGCGGTCACAGCCGCAAGCAGGGCACGAAGGCTCGCCGCAGGTTTCGCACGGCCAACCGCAAATCATGCCCAAAAGCTTAGCCAGCCGCGCCCAGCGCTAGGCCACCGGCGGTGGCGAGGACGCTGGCGGCCAGCATCGACGCCGACAGCAGCAAAGCCTTACCGGGGTTTCCGCTGCGCAGCAGTTGGGCGGTTTCCACGCAGGCGGTGCTGAAGGTGGTGTAGCCGCCGAGGAATCCCGCTCCGAGCAGCAGGCGCAGGCCGGTGTCGCCGCCTAGGCTGGAGAGCCAGCCGATCAGGGCGCCGAGCAGGAACGATCCGAGCACGTTGATCACCCAGGTCGCCCAGCCGTGCGGGCTGGCGCCCTTGCGCGTCAACAGCGCGTTGGTCCCGTAGCGGGCCACCGCCCCGCAGCCTCCGGCCAGTGCGATCCAGATCATTGCCCGCCCCGCTGTCTCGCCATTCTGGCTGTCGCCCAGCCTCCGAGGCAGGCCGCCGCCACACCGCAGAGCACGCTTCCCAGCGCGTACCCGACGCCGACCAGCGCCGAGGTGCGCAGCAGTTGGACGATCTCGAAACTGAAGGCGGAATAGGTGGTGAATCCGCCCAGCACCCCGGTGCCCAGCCCCAGCCGCAGCAAATGCCGCCAGCCCGGCTGGTCGCCCAGCCATCCGAGGAGCGCCCCGAGCAGGAACGCGCCTGCCAGGTTGATCGCCAGGGTTGTCGTCCAAGCGGGCCAAGCCTCGCTGAGCGTCACGCGGATGCTGGCACCGAGTGCCCCTCCCAATAAAATGACGCCAATCCGGCTGGCTTTCAGCGCTCTGCGCCGCTGGCGCGGTGCGGCTGCCCGTAGCCACGCTCCCCAGGCTTTGTTGCGGCGCGGTGGGGTCATGGCGTTTTCCGATGCTGGCTAGCTGAGATAGTCCAGGCCGATGTCGAGCACCCGCGCGGAATGGGTGAGCCACCCCACGCTGATCAGATCGACGCCAGCTTCAGCTATCGGGCGGGCGGTTTCCGGGGTGATCCGGCCCGACGCTTCGGTGATCATCCTGCCGTCCACCAATGCGACGGCTTCCCCCAGCTGCGCGGGAGTCATATTGTCCAGCAGCACGGCGTCCGCGCTGTCGGCCAGCGCCAGCAATTCGCGCAGTTGGTCCAGCGTGTCTACCTCCACCTCGATCTTGACCATGTGGCCGACGCTGGCCTTCACCCGCCCCAGCGCCGGGGCGATCCCCCCAACGGCGGCGATGTGGTTGTCCTTTATCAGCACGGCGTCGCCCAGTCCGAAGCGGTGGTTGCTCCCCCCACCGGCACGCACTGCGTATTTCTGCAGGGCGCGCAGGCCAGGCATGGTTTTACGGGTGTCGGCCACCTTGGCCTTGGTGTGGGCGATGGCGGCGGCTATGGTCGCCGTCGCGGTGGCCACTCCGCACAGATGCCCGAGGAAATTCAGCGCCACCCGCTCGCCGCTGAGCAATCCGCGCATCGGGCCGGTAGCCGTTGCGATCACATCGCCGGGGTGGACTTGCTCGCCGTCGGGTACCGTGAAAGTGGTTTGGATGGCTGGATCGACCAGCCGCCAGGCCAAAGCCGCGCAGTCGGCGCCTGCGATGACTCCCGGCTCGCGGGCCACCAGCGCCACCCGTCCGGTCTGGCCAGTTGGGATGATCGCGTCAGTCGTCATGTCGCCCATAGCAGACAGGTCTTCGTTCAACGCCATTCGCACGATGGGTTCGATGGCCAACAGCGGCGGCGGCCTCATCGCAGGCTGTCTTTCATCAGCAACGCGGTCTGCTTAAGCGGTTGCCTCGCTTGGCCAGGCAGCCGCAGCAGCGTGTGGGTGATCTCGTCATCGGCGGCGGGATAGTCCAACCTGGTGTGCGCTCCGCGCGATTCCTGGCGCTCCAGCGCCGCAGTTGCCAACAGGTGTGCGACCAGCCCGGCGTCGGTGGCCAGATACGGGCGCAATTTCGCCAAAGTGGACTCCAACGCAACCTTGTTCCGCAAAACTCCGGCGCCAGCGGTGATGGTCGCGCGGATATGGGCCAATTCGGGGTTCGCTGGCTCAGCGGCCAGCGGATTCAAGGCGGGCGGGGCCGGGAGGCGGCAGCCAAAGCGGTGAGCGAATTGCCCGCGCAGCGCTGAGCCGGTCCAGCGTCCGCAAACCACTGCTTCCAGCAGTGAATTGGAGGCCAGCCGGTTTGCCCCGTGCAGTCCGGTCGAGGCGACCTCGCCAACGGCGTACAGTCCGGGCAGGGTGCTCTCGCCGTGATGGTCCACCAGCACGCCGCCCATGTGGTAATGGGCGGCGGGGCGCACCGGGATGAAGTCTTTGCTGGGGTCCAACCCGGCAGCGGCTGCTTTTTCGGTGATCTGCGGGAAGAGGCGGTGGAATTGCTGCCCTGGGCGTTCGCGGGCGTCCAAAAACACCTTGTGCCCAGCCTGCAGCATCCGCCACTCAGCGCGCGCGACCACATCGCGGGCGGCGAGTGGGTTTTCCAACACCAACCTGCCGGCTTCGTTCACCAAGATCGCGCCTTCGCCGCGCACCGCCTCGCTGACCAGCGGCATCGGGTCGATGCCGACGTCAAGGGCGGTCGGGTGGAATTGGACCATCTCCATGTCGCGCAGTGTCGCTCCCGCCCGGTAGGCCAGCGCCAAGCCTTGGCCCCGCGAGCTGAGCGGGTTGGTGGTGTGGGAGAACAGCCCGCCGATGCCGCCGCTGGCGAGGATGACCGCACCAGTGCGCAATTCGAGCGGCCCGGCGCTGGTTTGCAGCCGCAGGCCGATCAAGCGCCCCTCTTCGACGACAATTTCAGTGGCCCGGCAGTGCGCCCAAACTGTGATCGACGGCGTTGACTTGGCTTTCGCTATCACCGCACGCAGCAATTCCGCGCCGGTTTTGTCGCCCATAGCGTGAACGATGCGGCGACGGCTGTGCGCCCCTTCGAGGCCGCGTTTGAGCCTGCCGTCCGCGCGGCGGTCGAATTGGGTGCCGATGCCAGCCAGCCATTCGATTGCCGCTGGCCCCTGGGCGGTGATACGGCGCACAGCGTCTGGATCGCACAGCCCCGCCCCTGCTGCCAAGGTGTCTTGGGCGTGGATCTTTGGGGAATCGTCTTCTCCGACGGCGGCGGCCACCCCGCCCTGCGCCCAATCCGTCGACGTGTGCATGCCCAGCGCCCCGGCGGTGACCACCAGGCAAGGCGTGGGCGAGAGTTCGATCGCCGTGGTCAGCCCAGCCAGTCCGGCCCCGACGATCACCGGGCAGTCGAGATCGATCTGTTCCATTGTTTCCCTCCGAGGTGTGTGCGCGGTCACTTGACCGCGAGCATCCGATCCACGGCGAGCTTTGCCCGCTCGGCAACGGCGGCGTCGATCTGCACCTCGTGGGTCATCGTTTCCAACGATCTGCGGATCGTAGCCAGTGTGTTCCGCTTCATGTGCGGGCACAGGTTGCAGGGCCGGATGAATTCGACCTGCGGATAAAGTTGGGCAACGTTGTCGCTCATCGAGCATTCAGTGATGAGCGCCACCCGCTTGGGTTGGTTTACCGCGACGAAATCCACCATCGCCGCCGTCGATCCGGCGAAATTCGCCTCAGCCACTACTTCCGGCGGGCATTCCGGGTGCGCGAGCACGGTGACCCCTGGATGGTCGGCGCGAATCTGCTGGATATCTGCCGGGGTGAAGCGTTCATGCACCTCGCAGGCGCCCAGATGGGTGATGACCCGCACGCCCACTCGCGCGGCGGTATTCGCGGCTAGGTACTG
>JAIRXX010000004.1 GCA_031268065.1 Propionibacteriaceae bacterium | reverse complement strand
CATCCTCAGCCACCCGGATGGCCCCCATCGCCCTGGAGATGCCTGCGGCGGCAGCTTGGGCCGCCCGCTGCGACTCCGGGGTGCCCAGAGCAGGGCCGGTTTCGCCCGCCGCGTCTTGCTCTTCCTCCAGCGCTCCGCCAGTCTCGGCGATCACCGCGCCTTTGCGGAACGCAGCCGAGTAGGCGGGGGCTCTCCAGAGCGGCTCTAACTCATCGTCCAGCCAAACCAGGGTGAGCGACAGCCCAGCCATGTCCAGGCTGGTCGCCAATTCGCCTACTTCTGGATCGACGATTTCATACCCGGCGTCCTCCAACAACGGCTGGACGTCGTTCCAGAGCACGAAAAGCTCCTCATACTTAGTCGCCCCCAGGCCGTTGAGGACCGCTCCCACCTTGCCCGAGGCGACCGGCGCTTCTTCCAGCAACCGGGTGACGAGGCGTTTGGCCAGCGCGCCCGCCGGCTCCATCGGAACCGACTCCAACCCCGGCTCGCCGTGCAGCCCCAACCCCACCGCGATCGTTCCCGGCGCCACGCTGAACAGCGGATGGTCCGCGCCAGGCATCGTGCAGCCGGAAAAGGCAACGCCGATTGAACGGGTGCGGTCATTTGCCAGCTTCCCCAGCCGTTCCACCTCGTCGATGTCGGCGCCAGTCTCGGCGGCAGCCGAGAGAATCTTGAAGACCACGAAGTCTCCGGCGATGCCCCGGCGTTTCCCAATCTCATCGGCTCCGGCTGAAAGCACGTCGTCGGTGATTATCACCTGCCGGGCGTCTATCCCCTCAGCCCGAAGCTGCTCGGTTGCCAGCCGGAAATTCATCACGTCTCCGGCATAGTTTCCGTAGGCGAAGATCACGCCTCCCCCGCGATGGGCCGCCCTGGCCACCGAATAGCCGTAGTGGGCTGACGGGGAGGTGAAGATATTGCCCACTACCGCCCCGTCGGCCATTCCCGGCCCGACCAAACCATAAAAAATGGGGTAGTGCCCCGAGCCACCGCCGTAAAGGACCGCCACCTTGCCTTTGGCGCCCAGGTTGCGCCGCACCACTCCGCCAACGACCGGGCGGACCAGACCGGCGTGAATCTTGCAGAAACCATTCAACGAGTCTTCGTCGAAGGACTCGGGATCATTGAAAATGTGTGTCATTTCGCTTCCTTGCGCCAGGGCGTCATTCAAAATTGCGGTGGCGAGCCGCCAAATCCGCGAAGCTCAGTCCGCGCCGTTCGGCCAATTCCAGAATCATCAAGTCGAATACGATCAGCGCGCATTGCTCGAAAAGCGATCCCATCGGCTGAATCGAACAGACCAAATCGCCCTCGCCCAGGTAGACCGCCGCCGGCACCCACAGGGCGAGTGTGGCCGATTGCGGGGTGTTGGCCGAAGGCACCCCGGTGACCACCAGCGTCTTGGCCCCGCTCTGGGCGACCTTGCCAAAGACGTAATCGAGGTGCCCGATGCGCCCGGAGCCGTTCACCATCACCAAGACGTCTCCAGCGCGCACATTGGGGGTGGTGTCGTCCCAGCCCACATGGACCTCAAAGCCCAGGTGCATCAACCGCATCGCAAAAGCGCGGGCGGCCAGCCCCTCCCGGCCCACCCCGATGACGAAGATGCGCTCGGCTGATTCGATTAGGTCGGCGGCCGCGCTGAATTGGGCTTCGTCCACTGCCGCGACGGCCTTCCCGATCTCGGCCACCACGCTGGCCCTATGCCCGCCAAGCGCGCTCATGCCGAACTCCCTTCCACTGTTACGACGGTCTGACCGGCGTCGTTGGTTTCATCTCCCCTGGTGGAGCGTTTATTCCGGTTCATCAACCGGTTCAAGAACATGACTGCCAACAGCATCGCGCCCCAGATGAACACTTTCATGTACGGCCCGTAGCGCATGATCGTGAAGGCTGAGGACAGCGTTTGCAGCATCAGCAAGGCCAGCACCAATCCGAGCACCTTGCCGCGCCCGCCGAACGGGTTGAACCCGGCCAACACCACCACCAGGATCGCCTGGAGCAGGTAAGCCTCCCCGTAGCCGACCCGTGCTGACGCGGTGCGGGAAACCATGATCAGCGCGGCAATCCCGCAAATCAGGCCGATGACGGCGTAGAGCAGGATGATCAAACGCTCGTGGCGCACCCCGGTGAATCTCAGCGCGATGGAATTCTCGCCGTAAAGGTAGATGCGGCGTCCAGAACGGGTCCGTTTCAACGCTATCGCCGCCAGGATCAGCGCGACCACCATGATGATGAAGACCACTGGCACCCGCGCCACAGTGACCACTCCGAGTTGGAAGAATGCTTTGACCCGCACCGGCAGCGAGGCGCCTCCGGTGATCACGGTGCCCACACCGGTGAAGAAGATCGAAGTGCCCAAGGTGGCCAGGATCGGCGGGATCGACGTCTTCGCAATCAATACGCCGTTCAGCAGGCCGCAGAGCAAGCCCGTCACCAAGGCGGCGACGACCGCCGCGCCCATCACCAGCGTCGGATCGGTGCTCTCCAAGTCGAAAACGTTGCCGGTGAGGAATTCAGCTCCGACGATGCCAGCCAGCACCGCCGAAGAGACGATCGACAAGTCAATGCCGCCGGTGAGCATCGCCAAACCCATCGCCAAGGCCAACAGGCCGAATTCGGCGACTTGGGTAGACATGGACTGCATATTGCTGATCGAGTAGAAGGAGTCTCCCAGGATCAGGCCGAGCAGCAGCAGGACCAAGATGTTGACCCCGGCCAGCACGGATTCGTAGCCGTTGGCTTTGAGCCACTTCAGAATGTTTTCCATTGCCATCTCCGCTCAGCCGATCCGGAACACCAGGTTGCGTTGGTCGGCCTTGCGCTGCCGGTAGTAGATCATCGCCAGGCTGAACAGCAGCACCGATCCGAAGAAGAACGACGCCCAAGTTGAGGCAAGCCCCAGTTGCACCAGCGTTGACTGGAAAAGCTGGAAGAGCAGCACCCCGAGGAAGGTGCCGAGAATCGTGCCCTCGCCGCCGGTCAGTTTGGCGCCGCCAATCACGACGGCGGCGATGACCATCAGTTCGAAGCCTTGCAGCGCGACCGGATCGACGTTCTGCATCGCGGCGAAATACATCAACCCGGCCATCCCCGCGAGCGCGCCGGTGTAGCCGTAGACGAAGAGCCGGGTGCGCAGCAGGTTGACGCCGACCCGCGAAGCCGCTTCCTCGTCGGAACCCATTGCGAATACGGCCCGGCCCAGCATGGTGTGGTAGAGGATGAACCAGGTGACGGCGAAGAGCGCCACCACTATCGGGAAGAAGACCGACAAGCCGTAGCTGCTGCCTTCGCCGTCTACGCTGACGATATTCGCCAGCCCGAATTCGGCCAACGACTTGGGCATCGTCGCCACCGGGTACTGGCTGGTCCCCAGCGTCACCGCCATGAAGCCGCGATAGACCGACATGGTGCCCAAGGTGACGATCAGCGTGGGCAATTTCAGGAAATGGATCAGCAGCGCGTTCACCAGGCCGAGCAGCAAGCCGATGGCGATAGACACCGGGGCCATGAACCAGAGCGCGTCCAGCCCGAAGACCCACATCAATTTGATGGAGACGTACGCCGAGCAGATCGCCACCGCCGGGAAGGACACGTCGATCCCGCCGGAGACCAGCACCAGCAGCACGCCGATGGCGAGGATCATCGTCGGGGCGCCCTCGTGGACGATATCGAAGACTGTTTCCAACGACAGGAAGCGCGGGTTTTGAAAACCGACCACCGCCGAGTAAATGACGATCAATACCCCGAGGTAGCGCTCAACTTGGGTGGAGCGGCGTCCGAACAGGGCGCGAAATGGGGAATTCATGCCTGTGGCACCCCTTCCTGAATGGGAGCGGCTAGCTGGCTGGTCGGCTCCGAAATCATCCGGGCGAGCCTTTCGACAAAGTCTGGGGTTTCGCGCTCCGCCTGAGAGACGGTGGCCACTATCGCCCCCTCGTACATGACGATCACCCGGTTGCAATTCGCGGCTATCTCCTCCGGCTCGTCCGAGATCAGGATGATCCCCATTCCAGCGCGGGCCAGGCGTTGGATGCTCTCATAGATTTCGGCCTTGGAGCCGACGTCGATGCCGACCGTTGGCGAGTCGAGGATCAGCAGCCTGGGTTCGGTGGCGATCCATTTCCCGATTACGACTTTCTGCGCGTTGCCGCCGGAGAGCTTGCCAACCAAAATGTCGATGTCTTTGTTGTTCACACCCATCGCCTGGACCATGCGGCTGGCGAGTTCGCGCTCGGCCCGCAAATCCAAGAAGCGCAATTTGTTCAGCAGCGTGTCCAGCCGGGTCGAGGAGATGTTGTGGCCAACTGACTGCTCCATGAACAGCCCCTCGGTTTTGCGGTCCTCGGAGACCAGGGCGATCCCGGATGCCACCGCCTGTTGCGGGCTGGCGATCCGGGCCGGTTTGCCATCCAGCAGTATTTCGCCGCGCACCGCCTGGTTCAGGCCGAAAAGGGTGAGGGCGACTTCGGTGCGGCCTGCGCCGAGCAGCCCAGTGAGGCCGAGCACGTCGCCGGGCCGCACGCTGAATGAGACGTCGCGGTAGTGCAGCCGGTCAGCCAGCCCGCGCACCTCCAGCAGTGGGACTTCATCTGCCTCGCGCGGTTCGCGCTTGTAGGCGGGGTATTCGACCTCGCGGCCAGTCATGTAATAGGTGAGTTTCGCCTGGGTGAGTTCAGCGGCCTCAAAGTCGCCCACCTTGCGTCCGTCGCGGAAGATCGTGATGGTGTCGGCGATGCGGAAAACCTCGTCGAGCTTGTGGGAGATGAAAACGATGGAGATGCCTCGGTCGCGCAGCCCGAGCACGACTTCAAGCAGGCGGTTCACTTCTTTCTTGGTCAACGCCGCCGTCGGCTCGTCCATGAAGATGAGCTGGGCGTCCATGCACAAGGCTCGGGCGATGGCCACCAGTTGTTTGTTGGCCATTGAGAGCGTGGAGACCGGATCGTCCAGCGGCAATTCCACTTCCATGATCTCCAAGACGTCAGCTGCCAACTGGCGCATCCGCTTGCGCCCCACGTAGGCGTTCTTTGAGTTCAGCAGGACGCTGAAGGCGATGTTCTCCGCGACCGACAGTTGGTCGAAGAGCGCCAGGTCTTGGAAAACCACCTGGATACCGGCGTCGATGGCCGCCCTGGGATCGCCTGGGGAAAGCAATTTGCCACCGACTTGCACCGTCCCCCTGGATGGGTGGTAGACGCCGGAGGCGATTTTCACGAAGGTGGATTTGCCCGAGCCGTTCTCCCCGACCAGGCAGCGGATTTCGCCGCGCGCGATGGCGACATTCACGTCTACCAGCGCATTGACACCGCCAAAAGAGATAGAGAGGTTCTCTGCGGTGAGGATTGAATCGGCCATGACTCATTCAGCTTTCTCTTGGGCCAACGCCTTTCGCCCACGCCGGTGTGGGCTTTGAAGTCTCGTGGCACCAGACCACCAGGGCCGATGCCACGAGACTTCAGCTGTTTACCGCTTCGCGGCGAGCCTCAGAATGGATAGGTTCCGTTCCAACTGGCGAACGGCTCTTGGCCCTTCTGGAACTGGAGGATCGCATCGCCGACAACGATCTTGTCCGCGACCTCGACCTTGTTGTAATTCTGCCACTTCAGGTCCATGCCGCTGGCGACTTGCTCGCCCTTGAGGATGCTCAGCGCAAGCTGGTTGGCGGCGTAACCCGCGCCAGCAGGCTCCCAGGACTGGCCTGAGTAGATCCAACCCTCTTCGATGTAGGGACCGGCAACGGAGGGGAGGGTGAGCTGGGACAGCACCACAGTCTTGATGTTCTTTTCCTTCAGCACCTGCGCCATATTGGAACCGGCGGAGACGGAGCAGGAGAGCATCCCGGACAATTCGGGATAGGCCTTCAAAATCTCCAGCGCGTTGGAACGCGCTTTGGCGTCGTCGTTGGCGTCCTCGTAGGGCTTGTCCTGCACCGGCTTGATGTCCGGATACTTCTCCGCCAACCAGGCCACGGCCGCGTTGTACCAAGCCATGTGGGTCTCCGAGGTCAGTGAGCCAACCTCGCCGACGAAGGTGCCGGAGGTCTTGCCGCCCAGGCCTTCAACGAATTTCTCGGCCATCAACTGCCCGAACACCTCGTTGCGGAACGCCTCCAGGTCGTAATCGACCGCTTCGGTGGTGGCGAGCGCCGGACCCTCATGGCTGATGACGACGATCCCCTGCTGGCGGGCCTTGGTCAATACCGGCTCCAGCGCTAGCGGATCGTTGGGAACGACTACGATCGCGTCGACATTCTGCGCGATCAAGTCTTCGACGATGGCGACCTGCTTGGCCGCGTCCTCAGAGTCCGGGCCGATCTGCCATGCTTCGACGTCGGCGTTGTCAGCGTTGAATTGCTCGACACCGCGCTTCATGTCGTCGAACCAGGTGATGCCCTCCACCTTGGGAATGGTCGCTATCTTGAATGGCCCGGCCTTGGGGGACTCATTGGCGGGCTGGTCTGAGCCAGCGCTAGTGGGTTCCGTAGTGCCGCAAGCGGTCAGGGAGGTAAACAGGGCGATCCCGGCCAATGCGGCGATCCACCTAGTCTTGCGATTGTTCATATACGGTTCTCCTTCGAACGCGAGTGTGGACAACGGTCAATATAACACAATAGAACAGTCAAGTCAGCGCAGTCTGTTGCCAGTTATAACAAGCGATAACATGGCGTTCTATCGCGTCCAGTACGAGTATAGAGCAGGAGTTCGGCGCTGAACACCGCTAGACGTGATGTTACTTAATCGTTATCATATCAGAATCAAAACAAACCCTTGCGGTTTGATAACATACCGTTGTAACCGGTCATCCGCAGACGAAGGCGTCGCTGGAGGCGCTTTCTGGCCGCTAGCACCGGGGACGGCGGGCGTTGAAAGGACTTTCGCATGGTTCAGGTTATTTCTTTCGGAGCACACATCGCAGACGTGCTGGGCTGGCCGTTCACCGAAGTGCCAGCCGGACAGCAGTTGGCTTTCTTGCAGCGGATCAAATTCACTGTGGCTGGCACAGCAGCCGCCCCGTCGATGAACTTGGCCAAACTCGGGCACGATGTGGCCAGCGTTGGCAGAATCGGCGACGACTCCATCGGCCATTTCTTGCGGACCACCCTGGATCGGTACGGCGCCGACACCAGCCGTCTGATCGTCGATCCCGAATTGCAGACCTCTTCCAGCCAATTGCTGATCCGCCCAGATGGCTCGCGCCCCGCGCTGCATGTGATCGGCGCCAACGCCGCGCTCACCGAGAACGACGTCTGCTGGGATTTGGTGAAGCCGGGAGTCATCTTCCACATGGGCGGCGCGTTCGTGCTGCCGGGAATCGACGGCCCGCCGATGGCGCGTATCTTGGCCAAGGCCAAAGAACTGGGCGCTGTCACCACCTGCGACTTCCTGATGAGTCCCCGCCCTGACGCCCAGGAATTGATCGGCCCTTCCCTGCGCCACATCGACTACCTGATGCCGAATATCGAGGAAGCTGGCTGGCTGGTCGGCAGCGAGGACCGCGCCGAGATCATCAAATGGCTGCACGGCATGGGCGTGGGATGCACGATGCTCACCCTGGGTGGAGATGGGGTTTCCATCGCCCCGAACGGGGAGCCGGAGACGGTGCTCCCGGCTTTCGCCATCGATGTGGTTGACACCACCGGATGCGGTGACGCCTTCACCTCCGGTTTCATATCGGGGCTGCTGCACGGCCTGGGGTTGGCCGACGCCGCCGAGCGCGGACTCGCCTGCGGATCGCTGGTGGCGACCGACCTGGGTTCGGATGCCGGCATCGTCAATCTGGAACAGGTCGAGGAATTCCGAAACGCGACACCGCGCTTGCCGATAAAGTCATAGCCGGTAACCTCAGGGCCACGGGAGGGCGTTCAAATGGGTGACAATCCAGAGCTTGAAAGCTCATCGACTTGGACCAGAGAAGCACGCCTGGACTACATCGCTTCCGCCGTGCGCGAAGCGGGGTTCGTCCAGGTGGACGATCTGGCTTAGGCGTTGGAAGTCAGCAGGATGACCATCCACCGCGACCTGGACGAATTGCAGCGCCGAGGCTCGCTGCGGAAAGTGCGCGGCGGCGCCTCGGTGTTGCGCACCACCCAGTTGGAATACGAGCTTCGGGTGCGCCTAGGCACGATGGTGGCCGAGAAGCAGTCGATCGCTGAGGCGGCGGTCAAGCTGATCCGCGACGGGGACGTAGTGCTGATCGACGATTCGACCACCGCCTTGGAGATGGTTCCGCTGCTCGGGCGTTTCGAGGAGTTGACCGTGATCACCAATTTCCGCGCGGCGATGGACCAGCTCAGCGAATTCCCCTCGATCCAGTTGATCTTCCTGGGCGGGCAGTACGACCAGCGCTACGGCTCGTTTGTGGGAGTCATCTGCGAGGAGAATATCGCCCGGCTCTGGGCGGATGTGGTTTTCGTCTCCACGTCTTCGCTGTCGGGCACCACCCTCTACCACCAAGACCAGCTCGAAGTCGGGACGAAGCGGGCGATGATCGGGCAGGCCAATCGGCGGGTGCTGCTGCTGGACCACTCCAAGATTGGGCAGCGGGCGCTCTACCGGCTGTGCGACATCAAAGAATTTGACCACATGGTGGTGGATTCCGGCACTTCGGCTGACGATATCCGGATGATCGAGGAGCAGGGCGTCAAAGTCACCGTGGCTTGAGCCGGGACTGGTTCCAGCGCAGCGCCTCTTCTAAGACCCGCGCGAAGGCCAGCGGGTCGTGTGCGCGCCGCCCCAGCCCCAGGCCGTCCACGTCGTCGCCCAATTCGCTGAGCAATCCCGGACCGGCGGTCCCACCGTAAATCACCCGGCTGGGCTGGGTTGGATTGCGGAAGGCGAGCGCTTCCTTGATGGCGCGGCAAACCTGGCGGACGTGGGAGGCTTCGGCGGGTTTTTCGGCGCCGATGGCCCAGACCGGTTCGTAGAGCACGACGAGGGGGTTTTGGCTTTCGGGGACTTCGGCCAGCGCGGAGAAGGTTTCGGCGATGCAATAGGTGCTCGCCGTCTTGGCATCGGACCGCTCGGCCTCCCCGACGCAGATGAAGGGGATCAGCCCGTTCCGGAATGCCGCGGCCACCTTGTCGGCGACGATCTGGTCCGTCTCCTGGAACAACCGCCGCCGCTCGCTGTGGCCGATCTGCACATAGCGGCAGCCGACCTGGGCTAGCGCCGGGCCGCCAATCTCGCCGGTGAACGGGCCATAGTCGTGCTGGGACAGATTCTGCGCCCCCCAGCGGATAGGCCGACCCTGGGCAATTTCCGCCATCTTCGCCAGCACAGTGAAAATCGGCGCCGCCACCAATTCGATCTCACCGGCCCGCTCGCCGTGCGAATCCAAGACCCGCATCGCCTGGTCCAGCCAAGCCAGCGTCTGCCGCTGGTCGAGGTAATTCTTGAAGCCGACCAGCAACAGCGACTGCGGCCAGTTGAAATCTGTCACTTTCGGGACAATAGCAGAGGAATCCGGGCTATTTCTTCTTGGCTGGGGATTTAGCCGGGCTAGGCGTGGGGTCGGGGGTCTCTGGCGGCGCCAGCTCAGTCGAATCGCCGGCCGTGCTCGGCGGGGGCAGGCAGACCAGGCCGTCCACTTTCACCGACATCTTCGGGTTTTCCACCCTGGCGAGCTTCGTCGGCAGCAGCACGTCGACAATGTGGTCGGAGCGCCCGTCCCCGCGTGCGACGGCGTTCTCAAAGAAGCCCATCACCAGTTTCACTTCGGGGTCGTCCGACGAATTCCCGATGACCACCGGCTGGGTCAATTCCTCGTCGGTGTTGGCGTTGTTGTAGCGCAGCACGCGGAAGTCTTTCGCACGCAGATAGGTCGCGGTCAGCTTGGCCAAGCCGCTGGTCTCCCCAGCGTTCAACACCCGCAGATAAACCTCATCGGGTTCGAGCGAATCGCCCACATCGGTCGGCACGCATTGGGCCAATCCCTTTTCCGGAGCTTTCGCCGTCGCGCCCTCGTATCCCCACTTGGCGGCAAAACCCACACCGCCCAGCAGCGAAAGCAGCACGACTGGCGTCACAACCATCCGTATCTTGCGATTCACCGGGCCTCCAGTTCAAGCATCACGCCTCAAGTCACATTCCAGCGGAAAACGGAAAACGCCACCCGCACAGAGTCTAGTTTAGTTCCAACACCCGCGCATGGATGGTCGCCCGCTGCTGCAGCGCCGCCCGCAGCGCCCGGTGCAGCCCGTCCTCCAGATAGAGAACGCCCCGCCAGCGCACCACATGGGCGAACAAATCCCCGTAAAAGGTGGAGTCCTCGTCCAGCAGCGAGTCCAAGTCCAGGGTGCGCTTGATGGTGGTCAAGGTGTCCAGCCGCACTTCCTGGGGCGAGATCGCCGCCCACTGCTTCTGCAGCAGTCCGTGCTCTGGATAGGGCTTGCCATCGCCAACTTGCCTAAAGATCACATCAGCCTCGGTTCAACGCCCAGTGCCGGCATAGACGATAGCCGCCTCGTCGGAATCCAATCCGAAGGCGGAATGCGCCGCCCGGACCGCCTTGTCCACGTTGTCAGTCCCGACCACGACAGAAATCCGAATCTCCGAAGTGGAGATCATGTCGATATTCACCCCGGCATCGGCCAGCGCGGCGAAGAAACGCGCCGTCACCCCAGGATGGGAACGCATCCCAACGCCGACGACGCTCACCTTGCCGATGGCGTCGTTGTAGATGATCTCGTCGAACCCCACCTCGGCGCGGGTCGCCTCCAAAACCTCGATGGCCACCGCGCCGGTGTCCTGGGAGAGGGTGAAGGAGATGTCGGTGCGGCCATGACTGCCGTGGGAGACGTTCTGCACGATCATGTCAACGTTGATGTCGGCCCGCGCGATGGCGTCGAAAATCCGCGCCGCCTTCCCCACTTTGTCGGGCACCCCGACCACGGTGATCTTGGCCTCGCTGCGATCATGGGCCACGCCGGAAATCAACGGCTGCTCCATACCATCCTCCCTCTGGGGCACGTCTTGCACCCATGTGCCTGGCTTCTCAGAGAACGACGAGCGGACATGGACGCGGACGTTCTCCCGTCGGGCATACTCTACACAGCGCAGGTGGAGAATCTTCGCCCCAGCCGCCGCCATCTCCAGCATCTCTTCGTAGCAAATCTGCGGAATCCGCTTAGCGGCCTTGACTATGCGCGGATCGGCGGTGTAAACGCCGTCAACGTCGGAATATATCTCGCAATAAGCCGCTCCCAGGGCGGCGGCCAAGGCCACTGCGGTGGTGTCCGAAGCTCCCCGGCCCAAGGTGGTGACATCCTTCGTGGTCTGGGAGACGCCCTGGAATCCCGCCACGATCACGATATCGCCGTCTTCCAGCGCTGAGACGATCCGGCCTGGGGTGATGTCGATGATCCGGGCATCGCCGTGCGTGCCGGTGGTTATCACGCCCGCCTGGGAGCCGGTCAGCGAGCGGGCGTCGTGGCCCAAGTCGTTGATCGCCATAGCCAGCAGCGCGGCGCTCATCCGCTCTCCAGTGGTGAGCAGCATGTCCAGCTCTCGCGGACGCGGATTGGGGGACACCTGCTTGGCCAGGTCAAGCAATTCGTCGGTGGCGTCACCCATCGCGGAGATCACCACCACGACTTCACGCCCCTTCTCCCGGGTGGCAACAACGCGCTGGGCCACCCGCTTGATGCTCTCGGCATCGGCGACGCTCGAACCGCCGAATTTCTGCACAACTCGCAAGGATCCTCCTGGAATACCCGACCATTCTACGGGAGGCATCCTCCAGTCCTGCCCAAGCGCGCTACTTCAGGATGGTCCACTTCCCGATGACCGGCAACGGCTGCATCTTCCCCTGCACAGCATTGACGATCCCGAAGATGGCGAGCCCGAGCACAGCCATCCCGAAAACGAAGCTGACAACGGAAAGGATGCCGACAACCGCTATCGCCGCCGAACTGAACGAGAACACCCCGACGGCCAGGGCCGTCAATATGTTGAGGGCGACAGATCCCGCCACCGAACATATGACCAGCACCAAGCCTTGATTGGTGTGGAACCGCGCGTACCTGGAATTCTTCGGCGCCCCGATCAGCGGAATGAGGAAGAGGATATAGGCCAAGATTCCCCAGACTTTGTTTTGGTCGGCGTCCACCCGGTCTGGCGACAACATGCCGTATGCCGAGGGCTGGCCGTAGGGCGGCTGCTGGGAATACGGAGGTTGCGGATACGCCGGAGGCTGGCCGTAGGGCGGCTGCTGGGGCGGCTGCGAATAAACCGGGGGCTGCGGATACGCCGGAGGCTGCTGCGGGTAAGCCTGTGGCGGCGGGTTGTCTTGCGGCTGCGGATACGCCCGCTGGGGCGGATAGGCAGAATACAGCGGAAACTGCGGTGGCTGAGTCGGAGCCGGAGGCACGGTACCACCGGGGGGCTGGTCGTATGGATTAGGTTGGTCTGTCATTGTTCCTCCTAGGCAAACGATAACCTACCCCAACTGCGGGCTTCGAGCCGATATCAGACCTTTCGGGATAAAATTTCCCAGCATCTCGCAGTTGGAGGGTGACTGATGGCAGTTGGGCTGGCGCTGAGCAACCGGCAAAACCACAACCCAAAGGCCCTCCCCCGCGCAACTCCTCACGCAAACCATCCATGCGCGAGTCCACCGCGCCCACGAAATACCCCTCCCGGTAACACAACCGAAACCAAGTGACAACCCCATGCTCCCAGCGATACCGCCTGAACCAAGCCTCATCGACCAACCCCAAAGCAGCCCCTCTGCCCTCAGCCGTGTCCGGCAAAGCCCCCAACCCGCGGAAGAAGGCGTCAACCTCCTCCACGCAATAACTATCCCGCCACTGCGGAGCCTCGAGCCAGCGCCGCCCCCTCGCCGTGACCGGGAACCTCAACCCGGCCAGCCGGTCAACCGGGCGGCCCCTGTTAACCCACCACCGCCGCAAACCACGAACCCGATGACCAAACCAGCCATCCCAAGCCATCACAACAACAACATCAAGCACGGCCAAATACAACCACCCAGTGCAAAACCAACCCCAGGCAGGGACTTGGAGGCTCGGGAAAACAAAGATAAGACCGGCACACCCAAAGGCCACAGCAGCGGCTGCGATCCCGAACCAGCTAGCTTTAAAGCTGATACATTCGCTGCGGATTTCCAGGAAAAAGCGGTAAAGCCACCGGCGGACAAACCGGCCCCTCGCACCAGTTCCGCCCATCACCATCTCTCCTCAAACGTGGCCACAGCGGCCTCCCCCACAGCGCCCAACGCCATGCCGCCCACGAAGCCGCCTGTTATGCCACCAACGATGCCGCCCAAGACGGCGCCGCCAGGCCCGGCGAGCGAGCCGAACATCACGCCGACAATCGCCCCGCCCTTCGCGCCCGCGAGCGCCCCACCTCAGATGTGAGGAGCCGCATTGGCCCAAGCATAGATGGTTGGAATAAGCGTCCACATGTGCGCTCACAGCCCGGCGGGATTGACGCGCCTCTGGTGGGAGCCACAGTTCCACAACGCCTTCAACCGTACGGCCACTTATGCGCAGAGCGGTACACCGTCCGAGTTGTCGGATCATTAAGCAGCATCTGGGCAAGCGCCTCCAGCGCAGCCGACTCGTCAACGAAGGTCCGAAAATCACGTTGGCATCCGCGTTCGGAGTAGAAGACCGCCCAACCTATTGATAGTTCCAAGGGACACTCCAACAACCGGGCTTGGAGCCGAACGCCAACCCCGCCGCCTTCAGACGCGACAAAGGGAACAGCCAACCCAACCAGGCAAAACACGCGGAAAAGGACTCCCCTCTACGAAACGTCGCCGCCACCTGCCGGAATGCCGATCATCTGCAAATCGGCGCAATACGCAGTCCAAAGCCCGAGGGCTTCCACCGACCCGGCCCGCAAGACCACATGGAACGGGATCGCGGGACGGTCCCAAAACTCCCCAAGCATTACCGGCTCCCGGTAAGCCCCGGCGGCGGCGAATATTCCAAGGATGACCCCCACCTCGACCCGATCGCCATCAGCGCACACCTGACCCGCGTCAGGGACCACGACCACCACCACCCTCCCGTAATCCAACCAGACCAAGCGGCACCCCAGAACGCTTGGCAAACCCCACTCAAACTCCACCACCGTCCAAGCCAGCACCCGGTGCCACCGGTTAGCCTGAAAACGCTCAGGCAGGCCCCGGACCGTCTTGCCGCCAGGACTTGATCACGGCGTCTACGAAACGATCCACATCCGAAGGCTCGTAACCGTCCCGGCGGGCTAGGTGGAAGTGAATGCCCTCTGCCAACTCCCAAGCCGCCCGCCTGCCCTCCGGAGTATCCGGCAACGCCTCCAACCGGTCAATGAAAGCATCCACATCCGAAGGCTCGTAACCGTCGCGCCGCGCCAGGTGGAAAACAGGCCCCGGAACCCCGACCACCGAACCCACCCCCCCAGACGGCTCAGACGGCACAGGCGCCTCCGCAACGCC
>JAIRXX010000190.1 GCA_031268065.1 Propionibacteriaceae bacterium | reverse complement strand
CCACGCTGGCAAGCAGTGCGACGCCGACCCCGATGTAGACGTAGCGGTTGCTGGCGGTGTTGCCCGATTTCACCAGATAGGCGACGATGGCGCCCACCACCAAAATGGCCTCGAAGCCTTCGCGCAGGATGATGGTCAGCGAGCCGAGGAATTCGGATAGCGGGTCGCTCTTATCGCCATCCAGCGTCAGCGCGTCGGCACGCAGCATTTGGGCCAGTTCGTCCAGGGAGGCGGTCACCTCTGCTGCGGGCGCCCCAGCGGACATCTGCTTCTTGATGGTGGAGAACAGGTATTCGACTTCGGTCGCGCGCCCGCCGGAGATGTAGGCCATCACCGTCTTCTCGAAGCCAGCCTTCTCGTAATAGCCGTAGTAGGCATTGTTGACGCCTTCGATGCCAGCTTCGGCATCGCCTTGGAGGTAGGTCTGGCCCGCATCCGTCAGCACGGTGGCCATATCCTCGGCCACGTCGCCCCAAGTCTGCGGAGCCGCGTGGGCGGTGTACGAGCCGAGCAGCAGCGCGATGAATGCGATGATCCCCATGGCCAAGGCGCGGGCCGCGCCGACTGTCAACCGGGGTCTAACAAGCATAGAGGTTAGGCTAACCTAATTGTTTCGCAGCTGAGAAATCGGTGGCCGAATTATGAGACAAAACTGTAGTGAAATTACTCTGGCTGAGGCGAAGCGGCCTGATCTGCGTTACGAAACTGTTATCTGAGCTGCCGCCGGGCAAGGTGGAGGAAGCTTGGGGATTATTGAGCATCCGGGCAGGCATTAGGGTAGCCTGGCCTTGTGCTTTTGACCCTCAAAGATGCCCCGCTGCGTTCCACGCTGGTGCTTGGCCCAGGGCTTGTCCAGGCCGGGACAAGCCAGCGGCTCGCCGTGCTGGGTCTGCGCCCCGGAATCGCCTTCCAGCTCGTCCAAAAGACTGCCGGTGGCGGGCGGATGGCGCGGATCGGCCAATCGCGGGTGGCAATCGGAGCTGAGCTGGTCGATCAGCTCAAAGTGGAGGTCAGCCGGTGAGCGGGCAGCAGACCGTAAGCCCCGCCCCAGCGGCTCGAAAACCCACTGAGCTGGTGTCATTGGGCGCGGCCTGCCACTGCGGCGGCGCCTCCAACGAGTCGGCCGGCGCAGATGCCCCGGTGGTGGCGCTGGTCGGCGCTCCCAACACTGGAAAGTCCACGCTGTTCAATGCGCTCACCGGTGCGCGGGTGACGATGGGCAATTGGCCGGGCACCACCGTCGAGGTCTCGCGCGGCGTCTGGCGCAGCACCGCCGAAACAGCCGTCTGCGACTGCGCCGACTGCGACTGCGCCGCTGGGCAGGGCAGGCTCGAGTTGACCTTGGTTGACTTGCCCGGCGCGTATTCCCTCGATCCGCAATCCCCGGACGAGGCGCTCACCCACGACCTCTTGCTCAGTGTGCCCGGAGACGACCGCCCTGATCTGTGCGTGGTGCTCGCTGACGCCTCCAGGCTGTCGCACAGCCTGTACCTGGTGTCCCAGCTGCGCGAGTACGCCTTGAAAATCGTGGTGGCGCTGACCATGAATGACATAGCCGCCAAACAGGACATCAAGGTGGACCAGTCCGCCCTAGAACAGGCCCTTGGGGTGCCGGTGGTAGCGATAGACCCGCGCCAGCGCAAGGGGCTGGGGCCGTTGGCTGAGAAGGTGCGGCTGGGCCTGTCCGCTCCGCTGCCCAACGCGCGTCCCAGCCACGCCGATCCCGGCGATGCGCAAGCTTTGGACGAGGAGCGCTTCTGCTGGATTGCGGCGGCGGTGGAGGCCGGGACGAATGGCAATGGCGCCCAACGCCCTTCTTTTTCAGACCGGATCGACCGGTGGGTGCTCGCCCCGTTCCTGGGGCCGTTGATCTTCCTCGCCCTGATGTGGCTGGTCTTCCAGCTCACCACCACCATCGCCGCGCCGCTGCAGGACTTCCTCGACGGGTTATTCACCGGGCCGATCACCGACGGCGTGCTGTCGCTCTTCGCCGCTGTCGGGCTATCCGGCAGTTGGGTCGAGGGCCTGCTGGTGAAGGGGCTGATCGCCGGAGTGGGCATGTTGCTCACCTTCGTCCCGCTGATGGCGCTGATGTTCATCCTGCTGGCGATCTTGGAGGATTCCGGCTACATGGCCCGCGCGGCGGTGGTGGTAGACCGGATGATGCGGGCCATCGGCCTGCCTGGCAAAGCTTTCCTGCCGCTGATAGTCGGCTTCGGTTGCAATGTCCCGGCGATCAGCGCGACGCGCATCCTGCCCGACGCCAGGCAACGGGTGCTGACCTCGTTGCTGGTGCCGTTCACCTCCTGCACCGCGCGGCTGACGGTCTTCGTGATGATCGGGGTGACCTTCTTCGGCCAGTACGCCGGTACGGCGGTCTTCGCCATGTACCTGGTCTCCATCCACTTGGTGGTGCTCTGCGGCTTTCTGCTGCGGCGCACCCTGTGGCGCGACATGCCCCACGACCCGCTGATCATCGACCTGCCGCCGTACCAGCGCCCCACCCTGCGGCTGACCGCGTCGGTGACCTGGCTGCGGCTTTCCGGCTTCCTGCAGACGGCGGGCGGCATCATCGTCGCCACGGTCTGCGGGGTGTGGCTGCTGCAATCCATCCCGGTGTACTCGGCAGCGGGATTCGGCGAGGTCGATCCCGCCGATTCGGCTTACGGCGTGGTGGCGCAGGCGATCACCCCGGTCTTCGAGCCGACGGGTTTTGCGAGCTGGGAGACCACCTCGACGATGGTCGTCGGCTTCGTCGCCAAAGAGGCGGTCATCTCGGCTTGGGCGCAGACCTACGCGCTGGACGAGCCTTCGGACGAGAGCGAACCAGGCAGCTTGGGCGAGAAAGTCTTCGCCGCCTTCGACGAATCTTCTGGGGGCCACCCCTATCCGGCCGCGGTGGCCTTCATGGTCTTCCTGCTCGCCTACACCCCGTGTGTGGCCACTTTGGCTTCCCAGTGGCGCGAAATCGGGGCCAAGTGGACGCTCTTCGGCGTGGCCATGCAGTTGGCGACCGCCTACGCGCTGGCCGTCGCCGTCTTCCAAGTGGGCAGGAATTTCTGGT
>JAIRXX010000140.1 GCA_031268065.1 Propionibacteriaceae bacterium | reverse complement strand
GGACGAGGACACCATGGCGGCCCTGGGTGCGGAACTCGGGTACGTGGTCGAGATCGTGTCCCCGGAGGACGAAGACCGCGAACTGCTGGAATCCTTCGACATCGAATTCGGTGAGGATGCCGGAGACGAGGACGACCTGGTGGCCAGGCCGCCAGCGGTCACCGTCATGGGCCACGTCGATCACGGCAAGACGAAGCTGCTCGACGCGCTGCGCCACACCAATGTGGTCGAGGGCGAAGCGGGTGGAATCACCCAGGCGATTGGCGCCTACCAAGTCTCGACCGTCGTAGGCGGCGAGGAACGCAAGATCACCTTCATCGACACTCCCGGCCACGAGGCGTTCACCGCCATGCGTGCCCGTGGCGCGCAGTCCAGCGATATTGCGGTGCTGGTGGTCGCAGCTGACGACGGCGTGATGCCGCAGACCGTTGAAGCCCTCAACCACGCCCAAGCTGCTGGCGTGCCGATCGTGGTCGCGGTCAACAAGATCGACAAGCCCGCCGCCGATCCGGTAAAGGTGCGCGGCCAGCTCACCGAATACGGCCTGGTTCCCGAGGAATACGGCGGCGACACCATGTTCGTGGACGTGTCGGCCACCACCCGCGAGGGCTTGGACAAGCTGCTGGAGGCGATAATCCTCACCGCCGACGCGGCGTTGGATTTGCGGGCAAACCCGGACATGCCGGCTCAGGGCGTGGCCATCGAGGCGCACTTGGACAAGGGGCGCGGACCGGTTGCGACAGTCCTGGTGCATCGCGGGACGCTGCGCACCGGAGACTCCATCGTTGCGGGCACGGCTTTCGGGCGGGTCCGGGCGCTGATCAACGACCAGGGCGAGAATGTGGACTCCGCGCCGCCGTCGGCGCCGGTGCAGGTGCTCGGCCTCACCTCCGTGCCTGGCGCGGGAGACAACTTCCTGGTCGTGGACAACGACCGGATGGCCCGCCAGATCGCAGAGGAGCGGGAGGCCCGCCATCGCGCCGCGATGTTGGCCAAGCGCACCAAGCGCCTCACCATCCAGGAATTGCTGGAGAAGATGAAGAAGTCCGACGAGACAGCCGAGCTGAAGCTGATCTTGAAGGGCGACTCCGCAGGTGCGGTGGAGGCGTTGGACGACGCGCTGCTGCAGACCGACGTGGGCGCCGAGGTGGCGCTGCGCGTCATCGACCGGGGCGTCGGCGCGGTCACCGAGACGAACGTCGATCTGGCGGCCGCATCCGAGGCGGTCATCATCGGATTCAACGTCAGGGCGCAGGGCAAGGCCACCCAGAAGGCAGATGCCGAGGGCGTCGATATCCGCTACTACTCGGTGATTTACGCTGTCATCGACGATGTGGAAGCCGCGCTGAAGGGCCTGCTCAAGCCGATCTACGAGGAGCAGACCCGTGGCCAGGCCCAAGTCCGCGAAGTTTTCCGTTCCTCGAAGTTCGGCATCATCGCCGGTTGCATGGTTATCGACGGTTCGATCAGGCGCAATGCCTCCGCCCGGTTGCTGCGAGACGGCATTGTGGTCGCCCAGACTTCAATCGCCTCGTTGCGCCGGGAGAAGGACGACGTGACCGAAGTCCGCGAGGGCTTTGAATGCGGTATGACGCTGGCCAACTTCAATGACATCAAGATCGACGACATCATCGAGACTTACGAGATGGTGGAGAAGCCGAGGACCTAGCCGTTATGTCAAATCCCCGATATTTCAAAGTTGCCGAACAGATCAAGGTGATTGTCGCCGAGCTGCTGGAGCGGCGGATCAAAGACCCCCGGCTCGGCTTCGTGACCATCACCGACGTCCGGATGAGCGGTGACGCCCACGAGGCGACGCTGTTTTACACCGTGCTCGGCGACGAGCAGGCCCGTGCCGACTCGGCGGAGGCATTGGCTTCGGCGACCGGGTTGCTGCGCACCAGGGTCGGCCAGCAATTGGGGATGAAGTTCACCCCGACGCTGGTTTTCGTGCTCGACGCGCTGGACGACGACGCCGCCGAGATAGAGGAAGCCCTGGCCGCCGCACGGGCGCACGACGCCCAAGTTGCGGCCTTGGCCGCCCGCGCCGAATTCGCCGGTGGGCCCGATCCGTACAAGCACGACGGCGATGGCGATTGACCCGACGGCTTCCGGCTTGCTGGTGATCGACAAACCTGCCGGATTGACCTCGCAGCAGGTTGTGTCCAGGGTGAAGCGCGCATTGGGGGTTAGGAAGGCCGGGCACGCCGGGACGCTGGACCCGATGGCGACCGGGGTGCTGGTGGTGGGCATCGGCAGGGCGACCAGGCTGCTGGGCTATCTGCTGGGGCAGGACAAGCAATATCGGGCGACGATCCGGCTTGGGATGGCCACCGTCACCGATGACGCCGAGGGTGATCCGATCACCGCGCCAACCGACGCGACCGGATTGGACGCCGCCCGGATCGCCCAGGCGATGTCAGGCTATCTGGGCGAAATCAGCCAGGTGCCAAGTGCGGTATCGGCGGTGAAAGTGGACGGCAAACGCGCCTATGCGCGGGTCAGGGCCGGGGAAGACGTCCAACTCAAGGCCCGCCAGGTGCGTCTGAGCCGTTTCGACTTGCTCGCCTGCCGGAAGTCGCCTCCCTTCACAGACGTCGATGTGCTGGTCGATTGCTCGTCGGGCACCTATATCCGGGCGTTGGCCAGGGATATTGGCAACGACTTGGGTGTAGGCGGGCATCTGAGGGCGCTGCGCCGCACCCAGGTGGGGGCTTTCGGGCTTGCCGCCGCGACTGGCATCCCCGATCCGGCATCGCCGCCAGCGCTCATCTCGCTCGAAGAGTGTACCCGGTGGCTCTTCGACACGCTGGACGTGGACGCTGAGGCCGCCGCCGATATCCGCTACGGGCGGGCGATTGGGGTCAGGGTACCCGCCGATCCCACCGCCGTTTTCAGCGATGGCTCCTTCCTGGCCCTCTACCGCCCGGCTGGCGGCGGCTCGGCGCCGGTGGCGGTCTTCGTTGGCTGAAGCAGGCTGTCCGAGCACCGCGCGGGGCTGCGAGACGCCGCGCCACCGAATTCATCCAACAGTTGCTGGATGAAGTAGGATTTCTTGCGCTATGACGGAAAAGACAGTGGTGGTGATCGGCAACTTCGATGGCGTTCACCCTGGCCATCAGGCGGTTCTGGCCATCGCCCATCGCCGTTATCCCGATTACCCGTTGACGGTGGTGACTTTTTGGCCGCATCCGGTGTCGGTGCTCCACCCGGACGCGCCGCCGATGCTGCTGACCAGCCTGGAAGGGCGGATCGAGCTTTTGCAGGACGCCGGGGCAGACCGGGTGGAAGTGGTGCGCTTCACCAAGGAATTCGCCACCTGGTCGCCGTCTCGTTTCATCGATGAATTGCTCATCCCGCTCGATCCGGCCCTGGTGGTGGTGGGGGAGAATTTCCGCTTCGGCCACCGCGCGGCAGGTTCGGTGGAGACGCTGCGCGAGTTGGCCGATGGCCGTTTCGACGTGGTGGGGCTGCCCCTGGTCGGGCTGGCCGACGAGGAGACCTGCTCGACCCGTATCCGGAAGGCGTTGCAGGACGGGGACGTGGCCCACGCCGCGAAGCACCTGGGCCGCCCGTTCCGTTTTCGCGGGGTGGTGGCCCACGGCGACCAGCGCGGGCGCACGCTCGGCTTTCCCACCGCGAACCTGCCGGTGCCGAAATTCCGGGCTTGCCCGGCAGACGGGGTGTACGCGGGCTGGGTTTGGCGCCTGGACGGCTTGGACGGCTATGGCGTGCCGATCACCGATGCCGAGCCTGAGCGCTGGCCTGCGGCGATCTCAGTCGGTTCCAACCCCACTTTCGACGGCCTGCAGCGCCGGGTCGAGTCGTATGTCCTCGACCGGGATGACCTCCAGCTTTACGACGCCACGATCATGGTCGAGTTCATCGACCGCATCCGTGGCCAAGTCCGTTTCAACAATGCGGAGGAACTAGTGGCCCAACTGCGCGACGACGTAGCCCGGACCAGGGAAATCCTCGCCCTTTGAGTGGCCTGCCAGTGAGCGTCCGCGAAGCGCGGCCCGTCATCCGGTGCAGTCGGTTCAAACCTTTTCAGACGACGATGGCTCTCGGCCCGCCCGCTTCTTCTATGATTCCAAAGTCTCCGTCTTGGGTGACCACGGGTAAGCCTCTCGCGGCGGCGATCGCGGCGATCCACAGGTCGTTGATGTTGG
>JAIRXX010000113.1 GCA_031268065.1 Propionibacteriaceae bacterium | reverse complement strand
CTTGAAGACGTGGTGAAAACCACCGTCTTCCTGACCGACATGGCTGATTTCGCGGCGGTGAACGCCGTTTACGCTGAATATTTCGACGCCGAGCCGCTTCCGGCCCGTTCCACCGTCGCAGTGGCCGCGCTTCCCAAAGCCGCACTGGTGGAGGTGGAAGCAGTGGCGCTGCTGGGCTGAGCCACGGGTGTGAGATTCCCGAGACGAGTGGGGGGAAGCCGGGCCGATCAGGCCCGGCTTTATTTTGCCCGCTTTGTAAACTGGGGCGGAGTCTGAGCCAAGGGTTGGTTCTGAGCCAAAGGTTGGTGAAGGGGACTAGCTGTTCATGGGCAACTATCTGTCGGTGTTCGCCAATCCGCGCATGATTGCAATCCTTGGGGTCATCGTCTTGCTCGCGGCGGGTGGCGCGATTCTGCTGCGTAACCGGCTGGGTGGGAAAATGCGGCAGTTGTTGTTTTTCCTGTTTGCCGTCTCCGGTGGCGGGGTCTTGCTGGCCACGCTCTTTCGAGAGAACGCCAGGGGCTGGTTCTGGTACACCTTTTTTACTTGGAATTTTGACAATATCGTGAACGGCAGGATGGGTGGCGACTCGATTCTTAATATCTTTCTGTTCGTCCCGCTATGTTTGACGGCTACGCTGCTGTGGCGCCACCCGTTCCGAATCGCCGGTTTGGCTGTGGTGTTGTCGGCGGCCATCGAATGCGTCCAGGGTGTGACTGGCATCGGCCACAACGATCCCACCGACATTTTGATGAATTCGCTGGGAGCCTTCATCGGGAGTTGGATCGGCTGGGTCGCCGCTTTGATCGGTGAACGGGTCAGCGGTGGGCGCTGGGACATGCGGGCGCTGGCACGGGCGGCTGTCAGCGGACTGGCCGCCGCAGCGGTGTGCCTGGGAGGCTCTTGGGTGGGCGTGGTTGCAAGGCAGTCGGCACTCTCCTCCGCGCTGGAGGCGCGATTCGCCAACACGGCTTTGCGCGACTATCAGTCCTGGGAGGCCGCAGGCACCCTGGACAGCAAGTGGCAGGCCGTCGGCCCCTGGCCCGCTGACGCTTTCAGCGACGATCAGGAGGCTCTGGTCAAATACCCGGCAAGGTTTTTCTTCGTGTCGGGCTGCGTGATAGCCAAATGGGACGCCAACGGGTTCTCCACCAGCGCCACCAGCGCCACCAGCGATTGCGGGTAGCTCGGGATCGGCTCAAGTCCCAGGCCCGGCTCAGGCCCGGCTCAGGCCAACAGTTCCAGCACAGTGGCGCCGACGCCGCCGGATGAGTTCGCACCGGCGCTGGGGAAGCCGGAGGCCAGCACGTCTGGGTGCGAGTGCTCCATGATGAAAGGCATCCCCGCCCAGCCCAGCATCGCCAGGTCGTTTGGCATGTCTCCGAAGGCCGCCACCTGGCTGGCCGGGATGCCCAGCCCGGCGCAGACCTGGGCTAGGCCGGTGGCCTTGCTCACCCCAGCCGCGGTGAGTTCGAGCAGCCCGAAAGGCTCGCCCATTGAGGCGTGGGTGAGCGACATGGAGTCGCCAATGACCGGCTTGGCCAGTTGGATCAGCTCGTCGGACTTGAAATCTTTGTGGAAGCCGAGCACTTTGACGATGGGCTGGCAGGTGGCGACAATCTCGGCGATTGGCCCGGACCAGGCGCCCCAGTCCTCGAATTGCTCGATGGGCGAACCGGCCTCGCAGCCGAAGTCGAAGGAATTCTCCACTCCGAAGGTGATGCCGGGAATGGCTGCGCGAAGCGCCTCAATGGCAGCTAGCACCACTTCCGGGTCCATGCGGGCCTGCCAGACCAACGTGTTCGCTGGAAGATCGTAGATTGCCGCCCCGTTGCAGGCGACGACCAACCGATACGCTCCGCGCAATCCGTCGATGGCGCCCAACCAGCGCGGTGGCCGCCCGGTGGCGATGACGAAGGGGATGCCCAATTCGGCGGCGCGGTCCACCGCCGCCTGATTCGTTGGAGGTATCGACTTGTCGTCGGCCAGCAACGTCCCGTCTAAATCGACGGCGATCAGCGCTGGCCTCATAGCCTGGAATCCGGAGTCGGGGAGCCGCCGCCAGAACTGGTTTCAGAGGGGTTCGGCGAGCCGGAGCTGGGCGATGGCGAGGCCGAATTGCTGGGGTTGGGCGAGTCGCTCGGGGACGGAGAATCGCTCGGGTTAGGTGAGTCGCTCGGGTTAGGTGAGTCGCTGGGATTGGGGGAGCCTGACGGCGACTGCGGGGATGTTGGCGGCACCGGCGGTGGAGGGGACACCGGCGGCGATTGCTGGAAGAGCAGAATCGCAACCAGGACGGCCAAAGCCGCCATCAGCATCATCAGCAGCCAGCTGGCCAGGATTGACAGCGCGCCAGCGCGGTCGTGGCGGCCCGGCCAGGGGAGCGGCCACAGCCTCGTCGAGCCAGGGTGGAATTTGTTGATCCAATTCAGCTGGAATCCCGGCCCGGCGGGTCTGCCCACCTGTCGCAGCCCGCGCAATTCGATCTCGTCCAGAATTCTGACTGCCTCCGCGCCGCTTTGCGCGCTGCCATCGTAGGCCAGCGCCACCCAGGGGGCTTGCGGGGTGGCGCCCGGCTCAGTCGGGTCGTCGTCCTCGCTGCGGTAGCGTCTGCCCAGCCTGCCGCCGTCTTGCCCTTCGCCGCCTCGGGCGACAACGGTGTCGATGTGCATCTGGTTGACCGCACCTGCCAGCCGGTCGCGTGCCGCGGCGTCTTGGGCCGCGCCCTCGGAGAGCATGATCAGCAGCACTGACGTGGCTTGCGCGTCATGGGCGATATATGCGACACCGGCGACCGTCGAGGTGAGCCGCGCGTCCAGCCAGAAATCACCGACTTTGGGGGGGTCGTCCGGGAGCAGTGGGGACAATAAGACCGCGCCCTGGTCGTTCGTCATCTGATTCCGTTTCGTGTCGATTGTCTGCATCCATTGTGCCCCATCATCGGTGAATCCGGTCTTGAGCCGAGCCGGGAGCGGAGATTCGGGCCTGGTCGGGTGTGACGCACACGCCGCGAGTGCGGCAATCACAGCCCACAGCTAGCGGGAAAACCAATGAATCTCTAGGAGTAGGCGGTATCGTGGACGTGGATTATGCGAAACGAGCAGGAGACGAAGTG
>JAIRXX010000076.1 GCA_031268065.1 Propionibacteriaceae bacterium | reverse complement strand
GCCAAGCACAGCGGACAACGCCGCGTTGTCGCACGCGGCGAGCCTGCCGCTACTCGGGGTTGGGGGTGGTCTTGGAGATCACCATCAGGAATTCGCGGTTAGACGATGTTTTCCGCATCCGATTCAACAGCATTTCCAGGCTGGCCTGTGGCTCCTGGGAGCTGAGCACGCGGCGCAGCTTCCAGATGATGGACAGTTCGTCTCGGCCACGCAGCATCTCCTCGCGCCTGGTGCCCGACGCCACCGGGTCGATGGCGGGGAAGATGCGCTTGTCGGCCAATTCGCGGCGCAGCCGCAGCTCCATATTCCCGGTGCCTTTGAATTCCTCAAAGATCACCTCGTCCATCTTCGATCCGGTCTCGATCAGCGCGGTGGCCAGAATAGTCAGCGAACCGCCGTCCTCGACATTCCGCGCCGCGCCGAAGAATTTCTTCGGCGGATACAGCGCCGCCGAGTCCACGCCGCCAGACAGGATGCGCCCCGACGCCGGGGCGGCCAAGTTGTAGGCGCGGGAGAGCCGGGTGATGCCGTCGAGCAGGATCACCACGTCGCGGCCCATCTCGACTAGGCGCTTAGCCCGCTCAATGGCCAGCTCTGCGATGGTGGTGTGATCCTCGGCGGGGCGGTCAAAGGTGGAGGCGATGACCTCGCCGTTGACCGAACGCTGGAAGTCGGTGACTTCCTCTGGCCGTTCGTCCACCAAGACGACCATCAGATGCACCTCGGGGTTGTTTGCCGTGATCGAATTCGCAATCGACTGCATGACCAAAGTCTTCCCGGCTTTCGGCGGGGAGACGATCAATCCGCGTTGGCCCTTGCCCACCGGGGCGACCATGTCCACGATCCGACCGGTCATGTTGACCGCCGACGTCTCCAGCTTCAACCGCTCCTGCGGATAGAGCGGGGTGAGCTTGGCGAATTCCGGGCGCTCCCTGGCGGCGAGGGGGTCGAGCCCGTTCACCGTGTCAATGCGCACCAGCGGGTTGTACTTCTCCCGGCGTTCGCCATCGCGGGGCTGCCGGATTCCACCGGTGATGATGTCGCCTTTGCGCAGCGCGTGCTTGCGCACCATCGAGAGCGACACGTAGGCGTCGTTGGGGCCGGGCAGATAGCCGGAGGTGCGGACGAAGGCGTAGTTGTCCAGCACGTCGAGGATGCCGTTGATGTCCAGCACCACGTCTTCCTCGGAAACCAGCGGTTCGGCGTCGTTGCGCTCGAAGCCGCTCCGGTTGTTGCGGCGGTTCTGCCGGTCCCGGTTGCGGCGGCGCCGGCCCCGGCGCCCGAACTCCCCATCGTCGTCACGGTCGCCGCGATCATTGCGGTCATTGCGGTCATTGCGGTCGCTTCGGTCGTTTCGGTCGTTGCGCTGGAGTTTCGGCGCTTCTTGGGCTTCCGGCTCCCCGGATTCCGGGTCTGCTTTGGCCTCTTTGCTCTGAATGGCGGCTTCCAGCCTGGCTGCCACGTCATCCATCACGGCGGCTGGCTCGGCGGCGGCAGGCTCGGCCTTGCTCCTAGTGCGGCGGCGCGTCTGCTTGGCAGCGTCGTCCGGCGCGTCAACTGCTTCCCGCGCACTCGCCTCCACCTGGACAGGGGATGCGGGAGCGCTGGCTGGCTCAGCTTTCGCCCGTCTGGAACGGGCGGGTTTGCCCACGGCTGAGATGGCGGCGATCAAGTCGGCTTTCTTCATCGTCGAAGTGCCCCTGATGCCCAAGGCGGTGGCGAGTTGCTTCAACTCTGGCAACTTCTTCGCCGCTATGTCATTGGTCTGGTCGGCCACAAATGTCCTTCCTCCGGTTGTCCAGAACCCGCATATCAGCTTCTCTGATTCGTCATTTCACGTACTCGGTTTGATCGGGTTCCGAGAATCTATGGGAGTCGCTGGGGTCTTACATTTTTCAACGTTCCTCGCACAAGCGACGTCCAGAACAATAGCACCTGGGCGCCTATTATGTGAATTCGCCGCTGGGGCGGCTAGCGGCCAAGGCAACCTGGCAGCTAGCCCAAGTGCCCGGAGGCGGCCTCAAAATGCCGCCGCAGCTCGCCGTAATCCCTGCTCACCGGGAACTGCGGGAATTCGGCCACCACGTTGTCTGGGGGGTTGTGCAGAATGCCGGCGTCGGCCTCCGCCAGCATCGCCGTGTCGTTGTAGGAGTCGCCCGCCGCGATCACCTTGAAATTGAGCCGGTGGAAGCCCCGCACCGCCTCGCGTTTGGAATTGTCCTGCCGCAGCGCGTATCCCGAAATCCAGCCGTTGCTCACATCGAGGTTGTGGCAGAACAACGTGGGATAGCCGAGCTGGGCCATCAGCGGCATGGCGAAATCGTAGAAAGTGTCCGACAAGATCACCACTTGGTAGCGCCCGCGCAGCCACGCCAAGAATTCACCGGCTCCCGGCAGCGGACCCATCCCGGCGATGACTTTCTGGATGTCCTCCAGGTTGATCTTGTGCTTGCGCAACAGCGCGATCCGGTACTCCATCAACTCGTCATAGTCCGCGATGTCGCGCGTGGTCAGCCGCAGCTCTGGGATTCCCGCGCTCTCAGCGACATTGATCCAGATTTCCGGGACGAGCACTCCCTCCAAATCCAAGCAGACGATCTGCAAAGCGCTCACTCCCCTTCCACACGCATCATGGTGACCCCGGCACCCACCGAAGCCAGCTTCTCCAATTCGGAGACAGCCTGGGTGATGTCGACCAACCTGCCCGGATGGGTCATCACATTGAGCCGGACAGCCTCCCCGCTCGGGCCGGGATTCTGCCGCACCGCCTGCAGTGAGACGTCGTGCCGGGCAAAGGTGGCCGACACTTCGGCCAACACGCCAGGGCGGTCCTCCACCCTCATCGACACGTAGAATTTGGAACGCTCTTCGCCAGCGGGCATTATCTCCCGGTCCACATAGGCGTTGGCGCCGTGGCCGACAGTGCCGCGAACCCGATTCCGAGCCGCCGTCACGATATCGCCCATGACAGCGGAAGCCGTGGGCGCCCCGCCAGCACCCGGTCCCATGAACATCAGCCTTCCGGCATACCAGGACTCGATGAAGACGGCGTTGTAAGCGCCACGCACCCCGGCCAACGGGTGGCTGAGCGGCACCATCGTCGGATGCACCCCCGCGCTCACCTGCCCGTTTGGCCCCAACTCGCAGCGGGCCAGTAATTTTACGGTGCAGCCCATCTCTTTCGCGGCGGCGATGTCGGCGGCGGTGACCCCGGTGATGCCTTCCCGGCTCACATCGTCCAACACCACCCGGGTGTGGAAAGCCAATCCGGCCAAGATGGCCGCCTTGCTCGCCGCGTCGAAGCCCTCCACGTCGGCAGTCGGATCGGCCTCCGCGTAGCCCAGCCGCTGCGCCTCGACCAGCACGTCTTGATAGGCGGCGCCCTCGTCGTACATCTTCTCCAGGATGAAGTTGGTGGTGCCGTTCACAATGCCCTTAACCGCTGTGATCTGGTCTCCAACCAGCGATTCGCGCAACGGGCGGATGATCGGAATCGCCCCAGCCACAGCCGCCTCGTAGTAGAGATCGACGCCGTTGGACTCGGCGGCGGCATAGATTTGCGGACCGGCAACGGCCAACAACGCCTTGTTGGCGGTGATGACCGCCGCCTTGTTCGCCAGCGCGGTCATTATCAGGTTGCGAGCCGGATCGATGCCGCCGATCAGTTCAATCACGATGTCCACTTCGGGGCGGGAAGCCAGGCTCAGCGCGTCATCTGTGAGCAGGGACGGGTCGATCCC
>JAIRXX010000071.1 GCA_031268065.1 Propionibacteriaceae bacterium | reverse complement strand
GCTCCCCGGCTGCTGGCACGGCCTCGGCCATCCTCAAAGAGGTAATCGAACCGGTGCTGCGGGAATGGGCTGGCGCCGACGATCAGCGGCGGCAGCGTTGCGCGATCAATTTCGGATTGGACGGGCAGCCTTGGATCCCCGACGCCGCCCTGCAGCGCTACGAATTGCTCTACCAGGTCGGCTTGGTCCAGGAGTCGGAGCCGGACCGGCCCAGCCTGGAGGCCAAAGCGCCCTGCGGCCAGCGGATGTTCGGAGACCACCGCCGAATTGTGGCCACCGCGATGGCGAGGTTGCGGGCGAAGATCGAATACCGCCCGGTCGTATTTGAGTTGATGAGTCCGGAATTCACCCTGCGCCAATTGCAGGACTGCGTTGAGGCGCTGGCTGGGCGCGAGGTACACACGCAGAATTTCCGCCGCCTGGTGACGGCTGAGGATTTGGTGGAGGAGACCGGCGGGCGGCACACCGACACCGGTGGGCGTCCGGCCCGGCGCTACCGTTTCCGCCGGGAGATTTTGCTGCGCAGGCAGGTCGCCGGCACTAAATTGCCGACCACCAGAGCGCGTTGAACAACTAAAGCTGTGGATATCACCCCGGCTTTTCCACAGCAGGCTAATTCCTTGGCTGGTCTGGGCAGCTGTGCAGATAATGCTTGAATGTGAGCGCCCAAAGAACCGAAGACCCAGCCGTCCGTGAGCGGCTGTCCGCCATCTTCGACCAGCAGCCAGCCAGAAGGGCCGCCTGGGATTCACCCGCGCCGTTCGCGCCCGAGCAGGCTTCCGCCCCCGCCGCCATCGCTTCGGGCGTGGTGCCGCCCCCAGCTGTGGCAGGCGAGGTGGAAGGTGAGGCGGTACGGCCTGGCGTCGCCGGTCCCAAGCAGGCAGTTGGCGCCCGGACGCCGGCGGTGCTTGGCAAGGCCTGGTCATTCACCAGGAGCCATCTCGGCGCCGTCGGCCTGGTGTTGCTGACCGGCTGCCTGTGGGCCGGATACTCCATCTCGCAGGCGCAGTCCAGCGAAATCCCCATCGTCGCCCCGACGGTGCAGTCCGCCCCAACCGAGGCCCCGCCCCCCAGCGCCACGCCCGCGCCGATGGTCGCGGTACACGTCCTGGGGGGAGTCAAATCTCCCGGCGTGGTAAGCGTCGAGTCGGGTGCGCGGGTGCGAGACGTCATCGCCGCCGCTGGCGGACTGTCCGCCGACGGGGACGCCGCCGAGCTGAATCTGGCCGCACCGGCTTTGGACGGGTCGCAGATCGTCATCGGCACCCGCGATTCCCCGCGCGGCGAAGTGCGGGCGTCCGGCTCCGGATCAGTCGCGGGTTCTACCGGCAAAGTGTCGGTCAACACCGCCACCGCCGCCCAGCTTGAATCCGTTCCGGGGATTGGGCCGGTCACCGCCCAGCGCATCATCGCCTGGCGCGAAGCACACCAGCGTTTCTCCGCGCTGGAGGAATTGCAAGAGATAGAGGGGATTGGCGCAAAGACTTTCGCCTCATTGTCCGGCTATCTCGAATTGTGAGCCGGTGATGTGGCGCGAGCGGGAAACCCGGCTGGACTTCCGCCTTGTCCTATTCGCCGCCTTAGCCTGGTTGGGCGCTTGGCTGGGCACCCAGCGGGATGCTTCCACCGCGCTGCTGGGTGTGGGGTTGGGCGCTCTGGCCGCGCTGTTGGCATTGCGCGGCCCGCGTTGGACGCTGGTGGCCAGCGGGCTGGTCCTGATGGTGCTCACCGCCTGTTCGGGGCTGCGCTGCTGGGTCCAAGAACTCTCCCCGCTGGCCGCTTGGGCCGAAGATGGGGTTGTCGTGGAGGTGGAGGCGGTGGTTGGGGCTGGCCGGATCGGCCAATCGGCGCACGGGCAGAGGTGGCAAGGGGCCGGTTGGGTTCGTGAAGTCAGCGGCAGGGGAGAGCATTGGGCCAGCAATGTCGAGGTGCGGTTTATCGCCGGGGGCGAGTTGGCTCCGGCTTGGGCCAAGGTCGCCGCTGGGAGCACCATCCGGGCCACAGTCGCCCTCGGCGAGACGATGGAGCCAGAAGCTGCGGTCGTGCTGGCCCGGGCCAGGCAGCCGCCGACAGTCCTGGCCGGTCCCAGATTGGCCGATGCGTTGGTAGAACGGCTGCATCAGGGTTTGCGTGCCGCTGTCAGCGGGCTGGCCGCACAGCCGAGGGCGCTGGTCCCCGCCCTGGTGGTGGGGGACACCTCAGGCGTGACCGCCGAATTGCGCGACCGCTTTGCCATTACCGGGCTGACCCATCTGACTGCCGTCTCCGGAGCGAATCTCACCATCCTGCTCGGTTGCGCCGGTTTTTTCGCCGGAAGGCTGGGCGCGAGGGGCTGGGGGCTGCGCGTGCTGATGTTGGCGGTGGTGGCCTTCTTCGTGCTGCTCTGCCGGGGCGAGCCGTCGGTGCTGCGTGCCGCCGCGATGGGCGCCGTCGGATTGTCGGCGCTGGGTGTTGGCCGCGCGGGCCAGGCGATTCGGTATCTCTCCTGGTCGGTGGTCGCCCTGCTGCTCATCGATCCCTGGCTGTGCCGTTCGCTGGGCTTCAGCCTGTCGGTCGCCGCGACTGCGGGAATCGTGCTCTGGGCCAGGCCTTGGGCGCGGCTGCTCGGAAAATGGGTGCCCAGTTGGGCCGCCGAAGCCATCTGCGTGCCGCTCGCGGCCCAATTGGCCACCCAGCCGATCATCACCGCGATTTCCGGGCAGGTGAGCCTGGTCTGCGTGGTGGCGAATATCCTCGCCGCGCCGCTGATCGCCCCGGCGACGGTGCTGGGCTTCATCGCCATCGGCTTGGCGGTGCCCAGCGCCAGCTTGGCGGCGATTCCGGCCACCATCGCCGGATGGTTTGCCCAGGGCGTTTGCTGGATCGCCGAATGGGGCAGTTCGCTGCCTGGTGCGGTCTGGAGTTGGCGGGTCAGCCCGGCGTCGATTGCGGTGGTGGCCGGTGTCAGCATCGGGTTGGCGTTGGTGTTGCCCGGTGTTTGGCGCAGCGCGGCGGTGACGGTGGCCTTGGCGCTCGGGCTGGTCTTCGCCCTGCTCAATCCGATTTCCGCCCCAGGATG
>JAIRXX010000070.1 GCA_031268065.1 Propionibacteriaceae bacterium | reverse complement strand
TCCACGTCGCGCAGCCGCCAGGCGTGCTTGCCAATCGCCGCCTCGAAAACGTTGCGGACATAGCGCCCATTGCCGAAGCCCTCGTCGCGGGTCTGCGTTTTCAACTGGGTGTGGAATTCTTCGACTGCCCCCGCGCCCAAGTCGTAGTCGCCTGCTGCCACCATAGATTTGAAAATGGCCTCCAATTCGGCGTCGGTGTAGTCGGGGAAGAATATTTCGGTGCGGAAGCGGCTGGCCAGCCCCGGATTCTCCGAGATGAACACCGCCATTGGGCCGGGGTAGCCAGCCACGATTATCACCAAGTCGTCCCGGTTGTCCTCCATCTCCTTGACCAAGGTGTTGATCGCCTCTTCACCGTATTGGTCGCCCGCCAGCCCATAGGCCTCATCGATGAATAACACGCCCCCGATGGCCTCCGCCACCACATCGGCGGTCTTCATCGCCGTCTGGCCCAGGTATCCGGCCACCAATTCAGAGCGGTCCACCTCGACCAGTTGGCCCTTGGAGAGCAAGCCGATTGCCCGGTAAATCCCAGCCACCATCCGGGCTACAGTCGTTTTGCCGGTGCCGGGGTTGCCGGTGAAGATCAGGTGCCTGGTGATGGTGGGGCTGCGCAGTCCGGCGTCGCTGCGCAGCGCGTCCACCCGGAGGATCGCCGTTTGCCGCCTGATTTCCGATTTGACGCTCTCCAGCCCGACCAGTTCGTCCAACTCGGCCAGCCATTCTTCCACGGTTTTGTCCGGAAGCTGCTTGGCTAGCGCTGGCTCCGCCTTGGCTTCGGCTTCTTGGCTGGCCGCCGGGCTGGCCGACGCCGGAGCGGAAGAGTCCGCAGGCGATCTAGTCGGGCCAAGGCCGGGGATGGCGCCCGGAGTGGGCAGGGAGACGTTGAGGTCGAGTAGCGCCTGCTGCGAGGCGGAGAGCCGGGTCAACACCTCTTGGAGGATGGCGGGGGCTTCGGCGGCGAAAGCCTGCTCGGCGGCGGTCGTTGCAGCGGCGTCCAACCCCTGGCTGGTCCCGGATGCTAGCAACTGCGCCGCACCGGCGGACTGCGCTGCCGCAAAGCTCTGCTGGGTGGGTTCGCCAAGGGCGGTGGCGGCGGTGATGACCTCGACCAGGGCTTCTTGGTAGTTGCGGCCAACATCACCCATGCCGGTCGCCAAGACAGCCAATTCGGTGGGGCTGACGCGGTAACGCCTGCCCCGCATCGCGTCGAAGGAGAACGTCTCGGCGCTGCTGGGGATGCCCAATTCGGCGCACCAGGACAGGAAAGCGCCCCGGTTCGCCTCTGCCACCGCTGCCGCCAAACGGCGTCCCTCCAGCGTGGCCTGAGCCGTATCCGCGCCCATTTCACGCGCGGCTTCGGCCAGTTTTGCCAAAGCTTGTTTCAGCGTCGTGCCACTCATCTACCCACCACCCTCGGACGTCATCGGCTTTGGGCCGAACTTCTCTGTTAGGAATTGTCCATGCGCGATCAATGCCTGGGCATCGGTGCGGTTGGCGGCATCGTAAATCTTGTCCATCGTGGAGCCGAGCAGGTCGAGTTGGTCCACCAGCAGCAACAGCGAAGACTTCCCGCCATGCACCGGACGGGAGTCGGCCCAGTCTCTCGGCAGGCGCAGATAGGCCCCGACCGCTTCGGGGAGGTAGTCGGTTGCCATAGCGATCACCGAGTAGGCGTCGTAGGACCCCAGTCCCAGATGCTCTAAACGGGGCAGCGTTTTCCGGACCAGTCCGGTCACCCGCAGCGTGCGGGCGTGGACCACGGCTGGCACCGCGCCATTCGCCACCAGGCGCTCAACTTGGTCGAGCGAGGCTTCGATGTCTTGCGCTGTCGGCGGCGCGGGCAGCGCGGGCACGGGTGGCGCCGGGGCGGGAGATCGGAACCTGTCGAAAAAACCCATGCGCGATTATTTGTCGATGCTGATCTTGGGCGCGGACTCGGCAATGTCGTTGGACTTGGCGACCCGATCCAGATAGGCGCGCGACTTTGCCACTTCGGTCTCCAGCGTGCCGATGGTCTGGCTCATGGTGTCGAGGGCTTTGACCTTGAACTGGTCTATCGAATCCATCGTCTGGTAGATGTTGGCGAACGCCGCCTGCAATTCGGCCAAGCCGATGGTGGACGATGCGGCCTGCTCTTGGATTTGCGCCGAATTCTCTTTCAACATCTCCGAGGTGCGTTGGATCATCGCGGTGGTGGTGGTGTTCAGCGCCTGGATCTGGTCGAGCACCAGCTTTTGGTTGCCCAACGCCTGCGCGACCACCACTGCGGTGCGCAGCGCGGAGATGGTGGTGGTGGAGGCCCGGTCCACGCCCTTCATCAATTCCACATTGTTCTTGATGATGATGTCGATGGCCAGGTAGGACTGGATGGAGACGGCGAGCTGGGTGAGCAAGTCTTGGTGCTTCTGGCGCACGTAGAAAAGCACGTCCTGGTTGAGAACTTTCGCCTTTTCCGGGTCGCTCAGCTCCAGTTCGGCGACCTGCGCGGAGAGCTTGGCGTCCAATTGCTCGGCAATGTAGACGTACTGGTTGAGCCTTCCCATCACCGTCCACAGATTTTTCTTCTCCAGGCTGAGCGCGGCGTTGTCCTTCGCCAATTCGTCTTGGCCGCTGCGCAGCGCGTGCAAGATGGCATCTAGATGGGACTGCGAGCTTTGGTACTTGCGGAAATAGTCGCCGACCTGCTTGCCCATCGGGAAGATGCCCAAGAACTTCTTTCCCGGAGAGGAAGTTCCAGCCGGGTCGAGGTCTTCCACGGTGCGGCGCAATTCCAGCAGCGTCTTGCCGATGGAGGAGCTTTCGGCAATCCCGCCAGACTGCACGGAGCGCACCGGCGTCTGCAACAGGCGGTTGGAAGTCTCAGCGGCGCTGCGGATGTCGGCATCGCCCATCGAGCGCACCGCGTCGGTCTGCGTGGAGAAGGACGGGGAGTTCAATTCGGCGGCGTTGATGGCGTTGAGAAAATCAGTGACCTTCCCATCGAGCACCGGCACCTGTTCGGGATCGACTTGCGGGGCCATCGCCGGGGCCTGTGTCTCTATGACGAGCGCGGGAGGCTCGGGGGCGGTGAGCGTCAAAGGGGAAGGCGCTCCCAACGCAGCGCCCGCGGATGCAGGAGAAGTCATAAGAAAATCCTCTCGAAGAAAATCAACACCACCAATCTAGTGGCAAGCCAAAGGATATCGGCGCTATCCCGCTCGGGGATAACCCCTGTCGCCCCCCTTTTCTTGGCTGCCCGCCCGGTTGGGCCATCGCGCCAAGCTGGAATCCAACCGAACCGGGGGAGTGTGGCCGCGGGACAGTCGGCGCGTGCCGGGAGGCGCCAGCTGGCAAGGCTGGGACAATGGGACGGTGTTAACGACTTCGCTGATCCAACGGCTGCGCGACGAATTGCTGCGTGCCGACTTCACCTGGTCCGCCGTCAGCCGCCGCTTGGGCGAGGCTGGGTTGGCGGGACTTGCCCGCAACAACAGCTTTCCGGCGTGGGAGGCCATTGGCGGTCCGGGGCCGGGTGCGGACGGCGATCGGCAGGC
>JAIRXX010000007.1 GCA_031268065.1 Propionibacteriaceae bacterium | reverse complement strand
CTCCGGCGATGTGGTGGCCCGAGTCCTGCGTGAATCCCTAGGCAGTTGAGCGCGGCCAGTCCAATCGCCTGGAGTTTTCCCGGTCATTGAATCTCTGTGCGGCGTTGTCGTGTTGTTTGGAACACAGCTTGGAAGGTGGACAGGGTTTGTTGGGTGAAGAGCACGAAGCGCGCCAGCTCGATATTGGTCTCAGCCTCAGCTAGGGCTTTTTGGGCGGCTTTGGCAACTGCGGCAGGCGTCCAGCCGTAGACGCCGGCGCTGATGGCGGGGAAAGAGATCGACTTCGCGCCGAGTTCGTCCCCGGCTCGCAACGATTCGGTAAAGCAGCTGCGGATCAGCGCCTTATCCCGCTGTCCGACGTGCCAATTCGGGCCGACGGTATGGATTACCCATTTGCACGCCAGCAAATAGGCATTTGTCGCCACCGCGCGTCCCACCGGAAGCCCGCGTGGGAGCGCGGTGCGGCGCAACTCTTGGCATTCAGCGAGTAGCCCCGGCCCTGCCGCCTTGTGGATGGCGCCGTCCACCCCACCTCCGCCCAGCAGCGAGGAATTGGCTGCGTTGACGATGGCGTCGGTCGTCTCGCGGGTGATGTCCCCGCTCACCAATTCGATCCGCATCGCTCTTCTCCCCAACCTTTCCCCGCCGAACCCAACTCGCACTTCACCGGGGTCCAGCCGCAGACAGCCTAGGCGACGCACACGGCCTGCAGAGCTTCACTTGCGACTCTGGGGCTTGAACGCCACCAGCCGGGTGGGCGTAACTGGGTTCGAACCAGTGACCTCTTCGGTGTGAACGAAGCGCGCTACCACTGCGCCATACGCCCGGCAGACCAAGACTCTAGCCCATGTGCGGCGAAACGTCACGTCACGGTGGCCCGGTGAGTCTTTGCCAGATGGCGTAGAATGCCACGGCGGGGGATGGGGAGTAGGCGATAGTGACACAAGACAAAGATTCAACACCTTCCGAGGACGACCTCTCGGCAGAGGCCCATGTGATCGTGCGGATGGGGAAGGCGCTGCTCAACGCGGGCGCGTGTACCTACCGGGTGCGGCGCTGCATGGAATTGGTCGCCTCGGCGATGGACATCGAATGGCTGCAATCCCAGGTGACTTTGAACGAACTGACTGTGACTTTGTTCAAGGGCAAGACTTTCCGCACCCAAGTGGGCCAAGTCCATTCGATCGGAGTTAACGCCGACAAGCTCTCCCGCTTAGAGCGGATGGCCGAAGAACTGCCCAAATCCACCCCGCGAGAGCTGGAGCGGATGATCGACGCCATCGATTGCCAGAAACGCCGCTACCCGCCTTGGCTCAACGCCCTCTGCGCGGCCATCGCTTGCACCGCCGTGGGTTTCCTCAACAACGCCTGGTGGCTGGCCGTAGCCGGTATCCTCGTCGGCGCGTTCCTCGGCCAGTTCGTCCGGGTGACAATGGCGCGCTTCCACCTGAACGCATATCTGACGGCGCTCACCTCAGCGCTGGTCGCCTCCTTCAGCTACGTCGGCATCACCGCTTCGCTGTCAGCATTGGCCCCAGGCTCCGACTACGGGGCTGGGTGCGTCTCGGCGCTGATCTTCCTGGTGCCCGGATTCCCGCTGGTCAACGCGACCCTCGACCTGGTGAAGACCGACATCACCGCAGGCCTCACCAGGCTCACCTATGCCTTCCTGATCTTGGTGTCGGCGGCGGCTGCGCTGGTGGTGGCAACTTGGGCGATAGGCGTCCAACCCACTCCGCTGCCACCCCCGCCGCTCGACCCGGCGCTCTATTGGCTGCTCAGCGCCGCCGCGAGCTGGATCGGCGTGGCCGGTTGGGCGGTCATGTTCAATTCCTGCCTGTCTGGGGCGGCGCTCGCCGGATGCGTCGGGCTGATAGCGAACCTGATCCGGCTGGGAATGCTCGGGGCGGGTTCCCCGCTCTGGCTGGCCGCCGCCGTTGGCTGCTTCGTCATCGGATTGCTCGCCTATCTCAGCGCCGAAAAGGCCAAACTCGCCTATGCGACCATCGCGGTGCCCGCCGCGCTGATCATGGTCCCCGGAGTGCCCGCGTACCGCGCCTTGGTCGCGTTTTCCTCCGGCGACGTCCAAACGCTGCTGGTCAACAGTTCTGCGGCGATCTTCACAATCGTCGGCATGGCCATCGGGTTGAGCGTGGCACGCATCCTCACCGAACGCGGCTGGGTGCTCGACAAACGACGCCCCTTGGGCGCCTGAGATGACGCGACACGGACGCATCAGCTTGCTAGTGCTTGGACAACTGCGTTAGGGTAATCTCCGCGCTTGTTTCGTAGGCGTGCGGACGTGGCTCAGTTGGTAGAGCATCACCTTGCCAAGGTGAGGGTCGCGGGTTCGAATCCCGTCGTCCGCTCGGAGAAGGGTGGGTGAACCCGCAATCTCTTACCCGGTCGGGTGGCCGAGAGGCGAGGCAACGGACTGCAAATCCGTGTACGAGGGTTCAAATCCCTTCCCGACCTCGAGCTTAGGCTCATGGGCGGCTGGCGCAGCGGTAGCGCGCTTCCCTGACACGGAAGAGGTCACTGGTTCGAACCCAGTGTCGCCCACAGGCTCAGGCGTACCCTGCTCATCTTCGATTCGCCGGATTCGCCTGTCCTTCAATTTCTGGGGCCAAGCCCCAGTCCCCCTACTGTTGGAGGGGGCCCCTTGTTCGATATCAAGCGGACTGACGGCAAGCCCAGTCCCCCTACTGTTGGAGGGGGCTCTGCACCCGCGACTATGAAACCCGCGAAGGCACCAGGCCCACTACTGTTGGAGGGGTGACCGGGCACCGGCCACTTATCCATACTCATGATCGCCAGGCCCCCAACTGGTGAGGGGTGTGACACTGGCTGATCCCGCTGCCACGCTTACCCAGGCCCCTTACTGGTGAGGGTGGTGGATGACCCTGGCTGTTGGGGATTGCAACACTTTGCAAAACAATGGACAAATTATTCGGTCTGACGAGACAGTGCCTATCGGCTCCCAGGGGCTGGCAAAGGCGTAGGTCTGGGTTAACTACAATTACTCCAATTATTTCCTTGACTCCCTAGTCAGCGCGGAAAATGGGCGTGTGGTGAGCCGCATCTGAGCTTGACGGACGGGTGGGGACGCTTGGTGAGCCGGGCTGAGCTGGCAGGAAACAAATTTTGGTTAAAGCTATTGCACCTTTT
>JAIRXX010000255.1 GCA_031268065.1 Propionibacteriaceae bacterium | reverse complement strand
AATGGCCGCCGCCCAGCAGAGCCGGGAACGGACCAGGTTGGGCAACCTGCTGCGAGTCGTATTCATGGCCGGGGCGCTGGCCATCCTGGCGTTGGTCGTGGCGATAGCGGCAAATTGGGTTGTCGTCGGCGCTTTGCCGTTGGATGCGGTGGTCTTCGCCGAGATCGGCCTCATCGTCGTCTTCGCGGCGGTGCTGGTCTGGATGCTGGTTTTGGCTTCGGGCAGGCTCGACGAGATTCGCCGCTCCCGGCTGCTCAGCGGCGGCTCGCTGGTGGCTGGGATGCAGGGCGCGATGTTCGCCCTTGACTTCGGATTGATCCGAGACATCTTGGTAGAGCGCCGCGCGGTCGAGAAGGGCTTCGTCAAGCCCAGCAAAGGGCGTTGGCTGGGGCTGGCGGCGCTGGTTTGGAGAGACATCGAGAGGCTGCGCCGCTCTCCGCAACCCTTCATAGCGCTGCTGCTGAGCCTATTCGTCCCCTATGCCGCCGACGCGCTGGGAATGGGCCAGCTAAATCCGCTGCTGAGCGCGATAGCGCTGATGACCGTGCTGATCCCCTTCATGGGCAGTTTGCGGGTGCTCAGCCGCACCGGTGGTTTGGCCCGGAGTTTCCCCTTCCCGACGGCGCAATTGCGGACCGCGCTGATGGTGGTCCCGGCGCTGCTGGCCTTGATTTGGTCCGCCGCCGCCGTTCCGGCCTTCGTCGGGATCAGCCAGGCCGGGGTAGAGCGGCCTTTCGCGGAAGCGGGGCTGGCGTCGGCCAGCGTGGCCCTGGCCGGGTTATTCGGCGGGGTGCGCTGGGTGACCGCGAAGAAAGTTGACTTCAACGCGCCGATGATGGCCACCGAGTCGGGCGCCATGCCGCCGTCGCTGATCTTCAACGTGGTTCGCGGCTTTGAGGTGATCGCTGTGATCACCGCTCCGGTGATCCTCAACTGGGGCGGCATCTGGTCGCTGGGAATCGCAGCCGTCGTCTTCATGCTGGTGCGGGGCACCTTCAACATGGACGATCTGAAGGCGCAGTCAGAGCAGGCGCAACGGGATCTAGCCGCTTCCAAAGGCCAAGGGCCAGGCGGGGCAAAGAAGAAGATTCCCCGGCCCGCGCGCTAACCGCGGGCAACCGGTGTGCAACTAAAACGCGGCCTGACCTTCAAGGCAGACCGCAGGCTGTCGGCGTGCCGACAAAGCCCGAAAAGTAAGACCACCGAGCCCGCAGGCCCGGTGGTCTCCACCTGTGTCACTTGGCTTTTGGCAAGAACCTCGTCAAATTGGTGCCGCACACCGGGCACTTGGCTTTGGCCAAACGGGTTCCCTTTGCATTCACCTCGACATTGCCGGTGGCGTCTTGATGCGCCTTGCACTTTACGCAGTAAAACGAACCTGTATACGTCTCAGCAGCCACGTCATCTCCTAAGGTTATTTAGCTTCACGGTAATCCACCGTATTCATGGCTACGCCAGTCTACGCCAAACAGCGCAGATGGGTAGCCTGATTGCTGGCAAAGACGCAGAAATCACGAAAATCTGTGGATGAACCCCAATTGGCCAGACCCCCGTCGGCCTCGCTCGCCTTCCCCTGCGTGCGTACCATCGGGGGCCTGGTGCCTCAAAAGTACGCTGTCGGCGGGCTTGGGCGCAAGCCCCAAATTTGTCCATAAGACGGCTTTGGGCTTGGGTGTGGCCGCCCTGCGTGGCTGGCCTCAGCCTTCTTCGTCGAGCAGTTTGGCCAAAGCCGAGTCGAAATCATCAGCCTCCACCTGGCGGCCCCGTTCAGCGAAACCGAGCGGATCGGCCAAATCGGCGGTGGTGGGGAGCAGATCGGGATGGCGCCAGGTGGCGTCGCGGGCGTCGGCTCCACGCTTGGCGCGAGTCGCCGCCCAGAGATTGGCCGCATCGCGGGTACGCCGGGGGCGCAGCTCTATGCCGACGAGGGTCTTCAGCCCTGCCTGTGCCGGGCCGCCCGCCCCGCTGCGGCGGCGCATCATCTCAGTCAGGCCCACCGCCGACGGCATCCGGTTCTTGGTGACCTGGGACACCACTTCGTCCACCCAGCCCTCTATCAGTGCCAGCAGCGTCTCCAGCCGCTCCAAAATCTCGTCTTGGGCCGGGGTGCGGGCGGGGGAGAAGATGCTCATCAGCCCGCGCCCGATGGAATTCTGAAATTCTGGGTCTGTCCCGAATTCGCTCTCCCGCATCCGGTCTTCGATTTCGCGCTGGAAAATTTCCGGGTCGATGGTGGTGTCGCTGGCGTAGTGGTCCACCAGGGCGAGCAGCCCTGGACCCAGCCAGTTGATCGCGGCGAAGAGCCGCTGCCGGGCGGCTTCGCGCAGGGCGAGGAATAGCAGCAGGTCCGAGGGGGATTGCTCCAGCCCTTCCGCGAAGCTGGCTATGTTCTCCGGGAGCAGGATCACCTGTGGGTTTTCGATCAGCGGCAGGCCGGTGTCGCTGCTGCTGAGCACGTTGCTGGCCAGTTTGCCCAGGGATTCCCCGATCTGGGTGCCCATCATCTGGTTGGCGGCGATCTTCATCATCGGCTTCCACAGCTGGCCGATCTGCAACGGGTCACCTGGCTCGACCAAATCTTGTTGCGCCCGCACCATAGCCGTCACCACTGGGCGGAGCATGGTTTTCCAGGTGGGGTAGCTGCGTTCCAGCCATTCCTGGCGGCTGCACAGCTCCGGCAGGGTGGACAGCGCCCCGAAAGCTATCTCGTCGTCCAGCCACAATTCGGCCAAGCCCACCGCGTCGCGCAGTTGGGGCAGGGTGAACGGGGTCGGTGTCGAGGTCTGCGCCACTGACCGTTTCGCGGTGTCGAGCACGTAGCCCCAGTTCAGTCCGGAGGCGGATTCCGTCTCGCCAAATCCGGCCATCTGGGTCTGGTAATCGCGCATGATGGTCTCGGCGTGCCGCATCAACCCGGCGAGGTCGGGCTTTCCATCTGGACCCATTTTGATGCCGAGCCGCTGCAAAAGCTTCTGCAATGATTCGTCGTTGGGATCGAAGTCTCCGAAATCGGGGATATCCATGCCGACCTCCTGTCACTGACGAGCCTACTGGCCAGCCACAAGGTACAGTGCGTATCAGAATAATTCTAATCTCGGCGATGGGGAAGCCCGAATGACGAAACAGATTTGGACGCTGGCCGTCTCGGCAGTGCTGTTCATGCTGTGCGCCGCGTTGATCATCATGCTGCCGGTGCCCTATGTGACTTGGCTTCCCGGAGGCACCTATGACTTGCTCGCCACCGACACCCCGGACGATCCGATCCAGGTGGGCGGGGTGGACACCTATCCGACTTCGGGCCAGTTGCGGATGACGACGGTTTCGGTCACCTCATCCGGCAGGCAGCTCAGCCTGCCCGAAGTGGTGGCCGCCTATTGGCTCCCCTCCCGCGAAGTGCTGCCCAGGCAGAGCATCTATCCAGCGGGGGTGAGCACCGAGCAGATCAGCGCCCAGGACTTGCAGCGCATGTCGTCTTCCAAGTCAGACGCGGCAGTGGCGGCGCTGCGGGCTGCGAACATCCCGGTGGAGGAATATCCGATGGTGACTGCGGTGGCGCCGTCTGGCCCGTCGTTGGAAGTCTTGATCGTCGGGGATTTAATCGCCATGATTGACGACACGCCCACGCCGTCGGTGCAGTCGGTGGTGGAGGCGGTGAGCGACCACCATGTTGGAGACGCGGTGGTGGTCACTGTTTTGCGTTCCGGGATCACCTTGAAGAAGACGGTCACCACCCGCGCGTCCGCCAAGCAGGCCGACGAGCCGATCCTGGGGGTGACGCTGGGTTTGGGCCATCTCTACGGCCCGTCCATCCGTTTCGGGATCAACGCCGATATCGGCGGATCGTCAGCCGGTTTGACGATGGCGCTGGCCATCTACGCCAAGCTGTCGCCCACCGATCTGCTATCTGATCGGGTGGTGGCTGGCACCGGCACGATAGACAGCGATGGAAACGTAGGCGCCATCGGCGGGGTGCAAGAGAAGATCGCCGCCGCCGAGCGCGACCAAGCCACCATCTTCCTGCTCCCAGAAGCAAATTGCGTAGACGCCGGAAAGCAAGCTGGCATTCGCCTAGTGCCAGTCTCATCCCTCCGCGAAGCCATCACCGCCCTGGAAACCCTAAAAGACCCCACCAAAGAAGTAAAAGGTTGCTGAGCTGCGATGCCTGATGAGAACAATGAACTGGCCGAGTCCGGACAAGGAGTCGGAGGTTCGCGGCAGGGACGGGGCAATGGCCCAAATAGACGGCTCGTCATCGCCATAGCCGCTGTTGCGGTATTGGCTGCGGTGGGGGTTGGCGTCG
>JAIRXX010000252.1 GCA_031268065.1 Propionibacteriaceae bacterium | reverse complement strand
GTCCAGACCAGCCCTAGAATCAGGCAGGCCCATCCGCGCGGGGTGAGTTTCATCAGCTTTGGCGTCGCCCCGGCACTGGGACTGCCGCCAAAGCCTGCGAGATGACCGTGCGCGGCGTCTTGTGGGCGAGCTGCGCCTCGGCGCTCAGCAGCACCCGGTGGCCGAGCACCGGGTAAGCCAGCATTTGAATATCGTCGGGGGTCACGTAATTGCGTCCGCGCACCACGGCGCAGGCCCGCACCAGCCGCAGCAATTGCAGGCTCGACCTGGGGGACGCGCCGACCCGGCAATCGGGGGATTTGCGGGTCTGGGCCACTATCGACACCAGATAGCGCTTCAAACTCGGGTCCACCCAGACCTGGTTGACCGCCGCGATCCCGGCCATTATCGACTGCGCGTCCGCGACCGGTTGCAGCGTTTCGAGCGGATCGGACTGCCCGTGGCTGTCCAAAATCGCCACTTCGTCGTCCAGCGCCGGATAGCCCACCTCAATGCGCATTCCGAAACGGTCGCGCTGCGACTCCGGCAGCGGGTAGGTGCCTTCCATCTCTATCGGGTTCTGGGTGGCCACCACCATGAACGGGCGGGGCAGCGACATGCTGTTCTGGTCAACGCTGACCCGGCGCTCCTCCATAGCTTCCAGCAGCGCCGACTGGGTTTTCGGCGAGGCCCGGTTGATCTCGTCGGCGATGACGATATTGGCGAAGACCCCTCCGGGGCGGAATTCAAAGTCGCCGCTGTGCTGGTTGTACACCGAAACGCCGGTGATATCGCTGGGCAGCAGGTCAGGGGTGAACTGGATGCGGTGGACGCTGCAGTCGATGCTGCGTGCCAATGCCTTCGCCAGCGTGGTCTTGCCCACGCCGGGGATGTCTTCAATCAGCAGATGGCTTTCCGCCAGCAGCGCGACTATCGCCAAGGCGATGACCTCCGGCTTTCCGGAGATCACTTGGCCCAACGTCCGGCGAATGGCCGTAGCTGTCTCGTGAGCCGCGACTACGGCAGATTCTTCCACAGTTGTTCTTGCCTTCTTCGAGGAGTCTGTTCCACCTTAGGGCATCAGTTACGGGGAGCCAAAACCGCAATACGCAGCCATGGCCGGACCCGCTGGCAGAGCCATTTTCGCCACACAGCGGAGCCAGCACCGGCCCTGAAAAGTAGAATACAAGTAATTTCCCAGTCCAAACCTATGACTATGGAGGAAAGGGGTGTATTGTGGTGGAATCGCGGGATCGACTGGAGCCGAGGGAGGGGAGTGCCGATGTTTCTAGGCACCTTCACTCCGAAGTTCGACGAGAAAGGTCGTTTCTTCCTTCCGTCGAAGTTCCGGGAGGCCCTGGCCGATGGGTTGGTCATCACCCGGCAGCCAGACCGCTGCCTGGCGATCTGGCCCACCGATGTCTTCAAAGCCGAAGTGGCTCGAAGCGTGACCGGGCCGTCCAGCAAAGAAGAGACCCGCGCCTTCCAGCGCATGGTCTCCGCAGGCGCCTCCGATGAGTCGGCGGACGGGCAGGGAAGGGTGACGGTGCCCCAGTCATTGCGGAGCTACGCCAGGTTGAAGCGGGAGATCGTCGTCATCGGCGCGTACAACCGCTTGGAGATTTGGGATCCCCAGGCCTGGGAGGAGTACCAGTCCGCCCAGGAAGAAGATTTCGCGGTGATCGACAAAGACGGCAGCGGTGCAGATTAGCCGGGTTGCCGGTGCGGCGCGGTTCCAGGCCGAGGCCCCCTGACGCTACTTCCCCAGTGGCAGGTGGCCCTCGGACTGGAACCACACCGCACCGGTTCGGTTGGGACAGGGAAGATTATGGAGACGGGTTTAGCGGTGGAGGGCATCCACTCGCCGGTGATGCTCACCCGCGTCATCGAATTGCTCCGCCCTGCTCTGGACCGTAGGCCGCAGTCGGTCCGCTGGCTGGTGGATTGCACGCTGGGAATCGGCGGACACGCCATCGCGGCGCTGGAAGCTTTCCCGCAAGTCCGGCTGATCGGCATCGACCGCGATCAACAGGCCATTGAGTTGGCCGGCCAACGGCTGGCGGACTTTTCTGGCCGGGTGAGTTTCGCCCACGGCGTCTATGACCAGCTCGATCAAATTTTGGACGCGGCCGGAGTCGGCGCCGTAGACGGCATCCTGATGGATTTGGGGCTGTCGTCGCTGCAGATCGACCAGCGGCAGCGCGGCTTCTCCTATGCCAGCGATGCCCCACTCGACATGCGGATGGACCAAAGCGGCGGGCTCAGCGCCGCCGACTTGGTGAATTCGCTGGGCGAGGCCGAATTGGCCCGCGTGCTGCTGAAATACGGAGACGAGCGCAACGCGCGCAGAATCGCCCGAGCCATCGTGGCCAGGCGCGCGGAAAGCCCGCTGTCCACCTCGGCGCAACTGGTGGCGGTGATCACCGAGGCGACTTCGCCAATGCTGCGCGGCAATGGACATCCGGCCAAGCGGAGCTTCCAGGCGTTGCGGATCGCGGTGAACGCGGAACTCGACGCTTTGGCGGCGGCGCTGCCACGGGCGTTGGCCCGGCTGGCCGGTGGGGGGCGCTTGGTGGTGTTGTCCTATCACTCCGGCGAAGACCGCTTGGTGAAACGGGCTTTCGCCCGCGCCACCGCTGACCGGGTGCCGCCCAGGGCACCCGCCGTCCCAGCCGAATTGGCCGCGACGCACACTTTGCTGACCAGGGGAGCTGAACGTCCGGCGGCGGCGGAAGTGTTGGCAAATCCGAGAGCGGCCGCAGCGAGATTGCGGGCCGTCGAACGTAAGGAGGCAGATTAATGACTGGCTTGGTAGCTGCCAGCCCGGTGCCAACCATCCGGATGGCTCGGGCGGGGCTGGCGTCATTCGTGATGCTGTTGGCCGGAATTCTGGTCGTCGGAATGATCGGCCTGCTGGTTTTCTCCACCGCGCTGCAGGAGCAGGCTTTCACGGTGAACGAGAAGCGGGCGCAGGCCAACGCGCTCGCCAACGAATTGGCTGGGCTGGAATCCCAGTTGGCGTCGGCAAATTCGCTGACTGCGCTGGCTGTCCGCGCCCAGGACTTGGGCATGCGCCCCAATCCCTATCCGGCACAGCTGGTGCTCGGGTCGGGCAAGGTGATCGGTGACCCGCAGCCGGTTTTCGGGCGGGAGATTCCCGGCGCCACCTACCGCACTCCCGCCGAACAAGAGGCGTACAGCCTGAAGGTTAAGGAAAAGGCCAAGAAAGCCGCTGCTGCGAAGAAGGCCAAGGAAAAAGCCGAGAAAGAGGCCAAGCAGCAGGCCGAAGCTGGCAAGAAACCCGCTGAACAGACTAGGTGATGGGAAGACCCAGGTGGGAGGAAAGACTGTGAGCAAGCCGAAGCCGCACCCGGATGTGCCGTTGGCCAAACCGGTGCCGCGGATCAGGGTGATGGTGATCATCACCGCTATGGTTTTCTCACTTGCCGCCGGAAAAGCAATCCAGATTCAGGCCATCGACGCCGACACCATCGCCGCCGAGGCAGCCGCCCAGATCACCATCAGCACGAAGATTCCGGCTTTGCGCGGGGCGATTTATGATCGCAACAACGAGATTCTGGCCTACAGCGAGGATACGGTCATCATCATCGCCGATCCGGAAATGATTCGCACCAATGGCAAACTTGGCGAGCCGATGACCGACAAAGATCGCCAGATTGCCGCTTCGGCGCCCGGCCAACTCGCTGAATTGCTGGTGCGCTTCGTCGGCGGGGCGTCCGAAGATTACCTGTCGGCGCTGACCAAGGAGAAGACCAGGTATTCCATCGTCGCCAAACAGGTGTCCAAGCAGAATTACACCCAGCTGCGGGCGGCGATGGCCGATTCCGGATTGATCGGCCTCAGCACGGACAACACCGCTCAGCTTGACTCCACCGCCCG
>JAIRXX010000226.1 GCA_031268065.1 Propionibacteriaceae bacterium | reverse complement strand
ATTCAATGACTTTGACGAAACTAGAGTTGGAGACTTCATTGAAGGCAGATGGTTTGACCTCTCTTGTTCTGCTGACGCTACTTCACCACAGATGTGGGCGTACTACGCGAATGCTGATCAAGGTGTTGTGATTGAGTTTCTGTTCGATACTGACAATGGAGAAGGGAATCACCTTGTCAAAGTCCGATACAGGGGTCTCGAACACGAACAGAATAGCCTTGAACGTGGGGGTTGTGTGTATAAGAAGGAAGATTGGGAACTCGAAAAAGAATACCGGATCGTCAAGAAAGCACAAGAGAGTGAAGCGGGCGAACCTGGAAGTTATTGCTCTGTCGAGGTCCAATCCGTGATTTTCGGTAGGCGCACCTCGCGGAAAGAGCAAGAGTTGATCACGCGAATGGCGATGCTATCTTCACCAAGCTTGCGAACCTACACCAAGGACGAATTTGCAAACGAGTTGGTATCCCGCCAACTTCTTCCAAGCGGCACGAGCGGCAATAGAGATTGGCGGACGCAAATTGTCGAGAATGGCCGATTATGGTTGAGAGAGCATAGACGTGCTGTTGGAGTGAGCCATGACGGGAAAGAGTGGTGGAAGATTCTGGACCTACGCTTCGACTCATCGTCAGAAAGAGGTGAAACCGTCACAAAAGCCCTCCTTGTGTCTGAGCTTGTCTTTGGCCCGAGGCCGTATAACTCTAAAGTGAAAGAAACCACTTGGGGCGATTGCTCGTTAAGACATTGGCTAAATGGCCCATTTTACAAAGGGCTGCCAAAAACGGCACGAGCGCGCGTCGTCGAGGTGTCCAACTACTACTTATACGACAACGGGGTGCCGAACGATGCTGAAGAGGCAGAGTTTGTCGCATGGGATAAGGTGTTCCTGCTTTCAGCTATGGAAGCGGCAGTTCTCTTCAGTAATGACAGAGACAGATTAGTCTTAATCCACAATGGAGACTGGTGGCTCCGCTCTCCGGGGGTGGGTGACATGTTCGCAGCGCTCGTCCATTGGTCAGGCGAGATCAATAATGAGATGTATTGGGCAGACGACGGGAAAGTGGTCGAGCTTCATGTTCGCCCAGCTCTCTGGTTAAATATGACAAATCGGGATTTCATTCCGGCTGAAAACAGATTTGACTATGCCGCATATATCAAGGCAGAAGATGCGAAGTCGAATGACCTGAAGGCTTTAGTTGAAGAGATTGAAAACCTGGAGAATGAGCTGAAACTGTACTTGTCCTTTTTGAATCGAAGCGTGCCGGTCACCTTGTGGAAGAAACCGGAGTTCAATAAATTGCGTCTACCGCGCTCGAAGCGAATGTCTGCAAGCTTGCCCGCCATCGTAGAAGAATTGGAATTGGCCAGAAGGGAATTACGCGCGCAAGACCCGGCAAACCCCTTAGCTGACGACAGACGCACCGATCAGATCAAGCAGGGGGAATCTGTGGGAAGCTCGGATTTCAATCGCGATACAGCGCACGGTGTCGTCTCGGAACTGGAGTGAATGCGGCGCGACTCAGGCAGATCCGGGCGACAACGAGCGGTTTGCTCACTACGTCGCAAAGGACGAGATCAATGTCTCATCCGCCTGAGGTAAGCCGTTGGGGGCGCGTTGCGGCAAGATTTGGATGACACAGCCACGATCCCTATGGATAACTTAAGCGGGTGCGTGCCCATCAAGGATTGTTGTCGGCAAAACCGGATTGAGGCTCTATTTGGGCCGAGTTCAGCGCGGTGGCAACTAGTTGGACTCGGTCGCGCACGCCGGTCTTGGTGATGGCGCGGCCGATGTGCGTTTTCACTGTCAAAGGGGAGAGGCAAAGGTAGTCGGCGATTTCGTCAGCCGACATGCCTGACGCCAGCAGCATGACTACCTCCTGTTCGCGTGCAGTCAGCGCCTTGAGCGCGTCAGCTCCGGCGCACGGTAACGGGCGGGCGGCTCGGAATCGTTTCATGAGTTGCCTGGTGGCGGTGCTGGAGAGGAGCGAGCCGTTGGCGGCCACTGTTCGGACGGCATCGATCAGCGCCTTCGCTTCAATGTTCTTGCCGATGAATCCGTTGGCTCTCGCCAGCACCGCTTCCGCCACATAGTCGTCTGACTCGAATGTCGTCAAGATCAGCACCCGCACATCGATGAGGCGGGCATCTTGCCTGATCTGTCGGGTTGCCTCGATGCCATCCATCCCTGGCATCCGAATATCCATCAGCACGACATCTGCGGTGACCGTTCGCACAATGGCGACTGCCTCTTCGCCAGTCGCAGCCTCGCCCACTACCTGAATATCGCCTGCTGTGCTCAACAGGGCGCGAAAGCCAGCACGGATGAGGGACTGATCGTCTGCGATGACAACGTTGATCATCAGACGCGCTCCGCGCGGGAGTAGGGGAGGACTGCGGTCACCACGAAATTGCCATCGATTTCTTGGGCAGTGAGGGCGCCACCGGCGTTGTGGGCGCGTTCAACCATGCCGATGATGCCGTTGCGCCCACCAAGCGCCGTTCTGCTAGCGGCGACATGGCCAGAGTCTAATTCTGGATCAAATGGGTTGGAGACCCGGACAACCATCCCGTTTGGCCCATACCGCAGACTCAGGTCTACCGCTGATTGCCTTGAGTGCTTAGTCGCGTTCGTGAGCGACTCCTGCACGATGCGATACGCGGCCTGGCTACTTGCCAGCGGCAACGGCTGTGGAATCCCCGCAATGCGGGTGCGCACCCGCATCCCGGCTGCCCCGAATGAGGCTGCCAGCCCAGAGATGCCCTCCACCCCTATTGGCGGGTCCGTTTCGGATCGCTCGCCAGCACCGCGTAGCGCGTTTACCAGGCCTGTCAGTTCATCCAGGATCGTGACACTGGCCTTACGGACGTTGCTGAGCGCCCGTTGAGCTTCATCCGTGTCGGTGTGAAACAACTGCTCAGCCACAGCGCTGTGAACCGCGATGACCGACAGGTGATGCCCAATCGAGTCATGCACATCGCGTGCGATCCGAAGCCGTTCTTCGGCAACGGCCTTTGACGCTTCCAATTCGCGGGTCTGCTCCGCGCGCTCGGCGCGTTCCTGAGTCGCGGTCAGCACTTCACGTCGGCTTCGGGCGGCGTCCCCGATAGCCAGCATCATTCCAGCCCACACCAAATCGCCCCCAGACCCATCAACTGTGATCCCGGTGGCAACGGCGCCCAAGTACACCGCGGCAACGGCACACCCAGTCAGCCAAACAGTTCGCCTCGACCGCAGCGCAGCCAGCCTTTCCAGCGCCAGGCCCATGCCGACCAAATAAGGCGTGGCCGCTCCGCCCCAAGAATGGGCGAGAAGATTGCCAGCGATCATTGCGGCCACGCCTAGGTATGGCCAATAGGCCTGAACGGCCAGCGCGGCAAGGCCAACGGCGCAGAATCCGATCACCGCTGGCGAAAAGCCAGTCCCGGGTTCGAGTTGAGGGCCGACGCTAGCCAAGGCCGCGAATATAGCTGGCACCCAAGTTTGCCGCAGCACTCCCTGCAATCCTTGAATGCGCCGAGCCAGGCACGAGACGTTCACGGGGACGAGTCTAGCCAGCGTGCTATGAGCGCGCCGTCCGCCAGACGGCCATTTCTCGCGTACTCCAAATGAAGCAGGCCAGGCCAGGCATTGCACCGGAAGGAGTAGCTCAAAGTGACTTCGGCCAGGCGATGTGATCACGGCCGCCAAACGGAAAGCTTGAGCGCATGATTGAAATCGAAAATGTGTCTAAACGCTTTCACGACAAATTGGCGTTGGCTGACCTTAGTTTCACGATCCGGCCAGGCGTTGTCACCGGTTTTCTTGGCCCGAACGGAGCTGGCAAGTCCACCACTATGCGGATCATCCTGGGGCTGGACCACCCGAGCGCTGGGCGGGTTAAGGTCGATGGGCGTTCATTTTCCAATGCTCCAGCGCCGCTGCGAAAAATCGGGTCGGTGCTGGATGCCACAGGCATCAATCCGGGACGTAGCGCTCACGACCATCTCAGCGCCATCGCTGCGACTGCCGGAATTGGCAATGCCCAGGTCAACGCGGCACTGGAGGCTGTGGGCCTTAAAGATGTCGCCAAGCGCCGTGCTGGCACCTTCTCCCTGGGCATGCGGCAACGTCTTGGAATAGCCTGCGCCCTGATCGGCGATCCCGAAATCGTGATCCTTGATGAACCGGTCAACGGGCTAGATCCCGAAGGTGTCTTGTGGATCAGGAACCTACTGAAAAACCTTGCCGCCGAAGGCCGCACCGTTTTCGTTTCATCTCATCTAATGAGTGAGATGGCGCTGACAGCAGAACACCTAGTCGTTATTGCCAAGGGCAAACTAATGGCAGATACTTCGGTCGCAGCATTCATCCAGTCCGCAGCCGCCACAAGTGTCCGGGTAAGGACCAGCCAGCCCCTAGTCCTGGCGAATGCGCTTTCCGGCGGCGAAGTGGCTATCACCACTGCTACCGACGACCCTTGCCTTCTCACAGTAACCGGCTTAGCCGCGACTGAGATTGGGGACCGCGCTCTCAGGGCCAAATTGCCAATCCACGAGTTAACACCCGTCGCGCCTTCCCTTGAAGAGGCTTTCATGGAACTGACCCGCGACGGGATCGAATATGCAAGCACCCTCCCACAGAATGGACCCCGCTCATGACCGCAAATACGATCCCCGCTGGCCGCGACAACCAATTGCGGGTAACTTTGCCGCGCGTCATCCACGCCGAATGGATCAAACTCCGCTCACTGCGTTCAAATGTCCTCACCTTTCCGGTCGGGGCCGCCATCGTCCTCGGCATGGGCATTGTCTACTCATTTGTGTTCACCAATCCGCAGATGGTCCCGGAGGAGGCTTTGGGGGATTACGACCCTGTTTCCATGTCGCTGTCCGGTGTCAGCCTTGCCCAACTCGCCTTCATAACCCTTGGGGTGCTGTGCGTGACCGGCGAATACTCAACCGGCTCCATCAAAGGAACGTTCTCAGCGGTTCCCAAGCGGCTTCCTGTCCTGTGGGCGAAACTGGCGGTGGTTACGGTCACCACCTTCTTGGCGGCAATCGTTTCGGCATTGGTCGCCTTCTTCGTCGGCCAGGCGATCCTCGGTGGAGCTGGCCTGCGCTCTGCGCAAATCGGCGATCCCGGCGTCCTACGTGCCCTCATCGGGACAGCGGGCTATGTGGCAGGGACGGCATTTGTCGGCGTGTGCGTCGGATTCCTCATTCGCAGCACAGCCATCGCCACAACGGTGTTATTTGCGGTCTTCCTGATTTTGGACTCAATCCTCGGCCTGCTGCCGCTACCTGTGTATAGCGCCATCGCACCCTTTCTCCCGTCCAACACAGCAGCGTCATTCACCTCTCTCGCCAGCCCCGCCGACCGTCTCCCGTTCTGGGGCGGGCTGGCTATGTTCGGCGTCTATATGGTCGGTTCAGCGGTGGCAGCCGCAGTGGTTCTCCGCAGCCGCGATGCGTGATTTACGCGGCGTAACCCAGCGCTAATGGGCGGGCGGGGTGCGGATTGCCGCAGACTTTGCGGACGACCCTTCCACTACCAGTGCGATGGTGGTGGACGGATTCGGGCCGGTGGCGCTCTGGTCAAGAATTGCCGGGTGGAAAGTGAGAAGACGCGCTGACTTGGGGGTGTCTAGCATTAGTCTCGTCGAGAGAGGACGAGTGGTAATGCGTTTCGACGATGATGTGAAGTGGCAGGCCGTGATCGACTGCAACCCGGATTTTGACGGGTTGTTCTACTACGTGGTGAAGACGGTCGGGGTGTGCTGCCGTCCGTCGTGCCGGTCGCGTACGCCGAAGCGGGAGAATGTGGTCTATTTCGACACCTTGGCGGACGCTGAGGCGGCTGGTTACCGGCCTTGCCGCCGCTGCCGCCCAGACCAGGCGGATACCGATCCGATGGATGGGATCATCTGGCAGGCTAGAGACTTGATCGACACCCATTATGGGCAGCGCCAACTGTTGGCGGAGCGGATGCGGGAGCTTGGAGTCTCATCCGGGCAGCTGGCGAAGGTTTACCGCGACAGGGTGGGCTGCGCACCGGGCGAATACCTGACCCGGGAACGGGCGCGGCACGCCCGCGAGTTGCAGGACGCCGGAACGCCGAACACCGATGTGGCGTTCGCGCTCGGCT
>JAIRXX010000130.1 GCA_031268065.1 Propionibacteriaceae bacterium | reverse complement strand
CGGCGTTGAGCAGTTGCGAAAGCGTCTGTTGGAGAGTCTGGGCGATGTTATCCACGTCGTTGGTCACGCGGGACAGAATCTCGCCGCGCGATTGACGGTCGAAGTAGCTTAGAGGCAGGCAGGCAAACTTCTCTTCGATATCCCGGCGCATACGGTACACGGACCGCTGAACCAGTCCCGTTGTGATCAAACCCTGGGCGTACCCTAACAGCGCCGAACCGAGGTAGACCAGGAGCACTCCCGCCAAGATGGTGCCAACCACCGAGAAATCGACTCCTTCGCCTGGGGTCACATCCATCGAGGCGAGCATGTCCGCGGATTGGTTATCGCCCGCCGCGCGCATGCCTTGTATCACTTGTGCTTTGGTGGCACCGGCTGGCAGGCGAGAGCCGATAAAGCCGGTAAACACCTCATTCGTCGCATTGCCGAGGAGTTTTGGTCCCACCACCGCCAGAGCCACGGATCCTATAACTAGGACCACTGCGGCCAGCAGCGGCCAGAGCTCGGGCTTCAGCTGCCGCAGCAGTCTCAGTCCGGACTCCTTGAAATGCAATGACTTCGCCGCTGGCATACCCATGCCCATCGGTCCCCCGCCGCGCGGTCCAACGGGACCCGGGCCAGGGCGCTCGGCTTGTTTCGTCTTGGCGCCGCTCTCGGTGCTCATGCCGCCTCCTCCATGCTCATCTGGGAATACACGATCTCCTGATAGGTCTGACAGTCGGCCAGAAGCTCCCCGTGGGTGCCTTGTCCAACGATTCGCCCGGCATCGAGCACCAAGATCTTGTCGGCGTCTCGGATGGTCGAGACCCGCTGGCCCACGATCACCACCGTCGATCCCCCAGTGACAGATTTGAGTGCTGCCCGCAAGCGGGCGTCAGTGGCGTAATCGAGCGCCGAGAAGGAATCGTCGAACAGGTACAGCGCCGGTCGGCGCACCAGCGCCCTGGCCATGGCCAGGCGTTGACGTTGGCCGCCGGAGAAGTTTGTCCCACCTTGACTCACTTCCGACTCAAGCCCATCCTCCAACGCCTCCACGAACTCCTTGGCCTGGGCCACTTCGAGGGCCTGCCACAGTTCGCCATCGGTGGCGTCCGGCTTGCCGTACCGCAAGTTCGACGCGATGGTTCCGCTGAATAGATACGCCTTTTGAGGCACTAGCCCGATGTCGGCCCAAAGCGTTTGCAGTTCGGTCCGCCGCACATCTGTCCCGCCCACCTCGACGCTCCCCTCGGTTGCGTCGAAGAGGCGTGGGATCAGGTTGAGCAGCGTGGTCTTCCCCGAGCCAGTGGAGCCGATGATGGCCAGGGTCTGCCCGGGATGGGCCGCGAAGGTGATGTCCCGCAGCACGGGGTGTTCGGCCCCCGGGTAGCGGAATACGGCCCCCGTCATCGCAAGTTCGCCGGGCCTCGGCAGGTGAGTGACGGCATCGGCGGACTGAACTACCGTTGAATCGGTGCGTAAGACCTCCTCGATGCGTTCGGCGCACACCTGGGCCCGGGGCACGAAAATGAACATCATCGAAGCCATCAGCAAGCTCATCAGAATCTGCATCAAATACGTGATGAAAGCCGTCAGCGCGCCGGTTTCCATGGCCTGGTCCGCCACGCGATGCCCCCCAAACCAAATCACCGCCACCGAGCACACATTCATCATAAGCATGACGAACGGGAACATGAGCGAGAAGATACGTCCAGCCCTTGTCTGCAAGCGGGTGAGGTATGTGTTAGATGCGTCGAAACGCTCCCGCTCATAGTCGTCGTGTACAAAGGCCCGGATCACTCGCACCCCGCCGATCTGTTCGCGCAGGATCCGGTTGATCGTGTCGATGCCGGTTTGGACGCCGCGGAAAATCGGCGACATTGCCCGCAGCATCAGCGCCACGAACACCACCATGACCGGAATGACCACCAGCAGGATCGCGGACAACTCCACGTCTTGGGCCAGGGCGAGAGCGGTCCCACCGATCATGCTCACTGGCGCCATCAGAAGCATTATCAGCGTCATCAACACCAGCATCTGAACCTGCTGGACATCGTTGGTGGTGCGTGTTATAAGAGACGGCGCTCCGAAACGGGCCACTTCTCTAGCCGAGAACGTCTCCACACGGTCGAACAGCGCCTGGCGCACGTCCCTGCCAAAAGCGCTGGCCACCTTCGCGCCAAAATACACGGCGACGATGGCGCACACCACTTGACCTATGGTGGCCGCCAGCATCAGCCCCCCGGTCGACATGATGTATCCCGTATCGCCCTTGGCGACACCATTGTCGATGATGTCGGCGTTCAGCGTGGGCAGGAAAAGGTTGGCGACGGCCTGGATAGTCTGCATGACCAGTACAATCGCAATCTGCCAGCCGTAGGGCCGCAAATGGGTGCGCAGTAGTCGGATTAGCATGGGTTTTCGGGGCTCCCTTATGTGTGGCGGATTGAATCAGTCGGTCGGGTTTGGCGGTGCGACAATGCCGTGGCACAAGATGGCTACCATGGCCTGGCGCGAAGGTGCGGTCAAAGTGAGGGGACGGGCCACGATCATCGAGAAGGCCAAGATCGCGACGGCGGCATCGGTCGGACTTACCGCGAGGTGCTGGCTCAGCGGCGTGAGGCGGCATTGGACGGCGTCGACGGCGCGCGTGGCGAGCTGCGCGAACTGCTCCGGACCGGGTTTGTCCGGGTGATCCGCGAACGGGCCGTGGCGCCCCCGGCGATCCCCGGGGCCCATCCCTGTGGCGCGCAACATCAGGAACATCTGGCCCGCCTCCCCAAGGCGCTGGGTCAGTAGCTCCACGATGCCTGCGACCACAGTCTCGGCGTCTTCTCCGCGGACGGTCGCCAAGTCCTCTCCGATCCTGGAGAAGTCAAGCGTTTGCTCAAGTGCCGCGCGGATCAGAGCGCGCTTGTCTGGAAAGACTCGAAAGATCGTGCCCTCCGCGACCCCCGCGGCCTCTGCGATTTCCCTGGTGGAGACGCGTAGCCCACACTCTTGCAGGAGCGGAAGCACCGCCTCGATGATGGCCGCGCGACGATCCCCGGGCGCCATTCGAGGCGCCCTCCTGCCGCGCTCCGCTCGCCCCGGTGCCCTCATCACAGGGGCCACCATACATGAGTGAGTACTCACTCACAACCGTACTGCTCAACCGCGGGTCGGGTCGCGCCCTCCCCCGCCCCGCGCCAACCTACCCACGCAGGCCGGCCGATAGAGCGGCCGACGACTGCGTCGACTGGATCGGCGCAGACCGCGCTGAGCGGCTGAGACGCAGCGGCTAGCATTGCTAGGTCGGCGGCCCCTCCACGTGACTCGCGAGGCGGGCAGTTGAGACGCAGCGCCCAGCATTGCTAGGTCGGCGGTGAAATACCACCGTCCTAGATGTTAGCTGCCGCGTTTCAGCAGGTCAGAGCTACGCCCTTCCCCGCTGACGCGCCGAGATCCGAAAACTCGGCTCGTCTGCACACGTTTCAGCAACAAAGGCAGCTAGGAGACTGTCGGACAAAGCCGTTTCGCGGATAACCGCAACGCTCTGACCTGCGGTGATGTCTCGCGGAAACGCCCGATTTCGGCTTTGTCCGACAGTCTCCTAGGTCGGTGCTTTCCAGCCCGGGTGGCGCGTTCCTTGTCTTCCAGTGTGACGGCTAGGGTGCTTGGCAGGCCCAACATCGTGTTTCCAATGGAATCTCCCACGAGCAACAGGTCGATGCCGGCGGTGTCGAACACGCTGGCGCTGGCGGCGTCG
>JAIRXX010000107.1 GCA_031268065.1 Propionibacteriaceae bacterium | reverse complement strand
GTGCGAATCGGGGATGGCGCCCCTGGCCATCAAAGTGGTGACGACGGGTATCCCGGTGATTTCCACCAATTCCGCCAACTGGCTGTAGGCCTTCGCCTTGCAGACCCCGCCACCGACGTAGAGCACCGGCCTTTCGGCCTCCTTGATGAGCCGGGCCGCCTCCCTGATCTGCCGGGGATGCGGCTTCAACGTCGGCCTATATCCGGGCAACACCAGGTCTTCTGGCCATTCAAAGGGCGCTGTCGAAGCCAGGGCGTCCTTGGCGATGTCAACCAGCACCGGCCCAGGGCGCCCGCTCTTGGCCAGCACGAACGCGGCAAGCACCGCGCTGGGGATGTCTTCGGCTCGGGTGACCAAATAGCTGTGCTTGGTGATCGGGAAGGTGATTCCGCGAATATCCGCCTCTTGGAAGGCGTCAGTGCCAATCGCCGTGCTGGCCACCTGCCCGGTGATCGCCACTATCGGAACGGAGTCCATATAGGCGTTGCTGATAGCCGTCACCAGATTCGTGGCTCCCGGCCCCGACGTGGCCATGCAGACACCGACTTTGCCGGTCGCCACCGCGTATCCCTCGGCGGCATGGCCCGCCCCTTGCTCGTGCCGCACCAAGATGTGCCTGATCTTCGAGTCGTAAAGCGGATCGTAGGCGGGCAAGATGGTCCCGCCAGGGATTCCGAAGATTACCTCGACGCCGACCCGTTCCAGCGATTCGATCAAAGCCTGCGCCCCGGTGCGCATCGTCGGCGTTTGACTTGGGGTCATGCCCTGCCCTTCCTTTCAGCCAGCCATTGTTCTTCATCCTCGCAACAAAAAACCCCCGCTGCCAGAGCAGACGAGGGAGCGTGTCGACTGGTCCCGATGACCTAGGCGACACGCCTTTTTACTACGAGGGCGAATTTACGCATGGGACAAGACTTGCCTGGTTGCCGGGAATTGTCAACTCTTCATTCCGGAGTTTCACCGACGCGGCAAGGCTCAACCCCGGCTTGGGACTTCACCCCCGGATTCAAACTCCAAGTTTCATTGCCCGGCGGTTTGCGGCGAGGATAGGGGGCGTCACTCGTGTCTGGAGGGGAAGCCATGACCAAAGTAGGCCGTCTAGCGATGCAACTCGGGCTGAGCGCCATCACCACCACATTGGCGGTGGGTGTGTTGAACAACCCAGTCGCCAACGCGGCAGAGGCCACCGTCACGCCGGTCAATTCAACCGTCACCATCGTCACTTCGGGTTGGGGCCACGGGATCGGAATGTCCCAGTACGGCGCGTACGGGGCGGCGAAGGCAGGGCTGGCTTTCGGGAAGATTCTCGATTTCTACTACCCAGGCACCACCCAGGCGAAGTTGTCGGCCAGCGAGAAATTGGACGTGCTCATCTCCAAGGACACCGACCACCAATTGCACTTCTATCCGGCCAGCGGTTTGACTGTCAAAGATTCCTCCGGGAAGAAGAAAGTGCTTCCCAGCGGCAGCAATTACAAGCTTTGGCGCGTGCAACGCTCGGGAAGCAACCGGGTCATCTATTACAAGAACGCCAAGTCCAAGTGGGTTAAGTATTCCAGCGGATTGAGCGCGACCAGGCTTTGGACCATCCACAATACGAAAACGAACACCGTCAAGATTCAGCTTCCAGACGGGGCGACCCGCACTTATCGCGGCGAAATGCTGCTGCGTTTCTCTGGCGGCACCGCAGTGACCACCAACCGGGTGCCGATGGAGGACTACCTGCGCTCAGTCGTGCCGTCAGAAATGCCGGCCAGTTGGAGCATCGAGGCAGTCAAGGCCCAGTCGGTGGCGGCGCGTTCCTATGCCGCGCGCTACAAGAAGAATCTGAACGGCTCCAAGGTCTACGACATTTGCGACAGCACCGCCTGCCAGGCCTACTACGGCACCTCCAAGGAGCACGCCAACTCCGACAAGGCGATCAAGGCGACGGCGGGGATCATCCTCAAGTACAAGGACACCATCGCCTACACCATGTTCTCATCCTCAAATGGCGGCCACTCCGCCAAGGGAGACTACGCCTACCTGACCGCCCACGCCGACCCCTACGACGATGACATGCTCAACCAATACCGCCTGGTCACCCTCACTTCCGCGGCGATCCAGAAGAAATACACCACCATCGGGACTTTCAAGTCGATGACCTTCAAACGCGACGGGCAAGGCCCCTGGGGCGGACGGATCACCGAGGTGAAGATCACCGGTTCAAAGGCGTCCAAGACCGTCACCGGCAGCAGTTTCAAGAGCACCTTCGGGCTGCGGGAGCGGTTGCTGATCGCCGTCGGCGGGCTGAGCACCAGCACTGAGAATTACAAACGCTGGGCCAGCGACAAAAATGTCAACGGCGCCATCGGGGTGCCCACCACTTCGGAACAGGTGATCGGCTCGGGTTTGTACGCGCAGTTCACCGGAGGGCATCTGTATTGGACGAAGGCGAGCGGCTCCAGACTGCTGTCTGGCGCGGTCTACGACGTCTACAAAGACGCTGGCGGCCCGAGCGGCAAACTCGGCTGGCCGACTTCCGATGTGGGCAAGATCACCAAGCCCAAGGTCAAGAGCATCTCCACCGGAGTGGAAACCTACTTCGAGAAGGGCCTGATCAGCTGCCCCTCTGCCAGCGCGGAGATCGGCAAATGCGTGGTCAGCTACGGGTGATCTTCCAGTAGATCTCGGCTACGTCGATGTCGGAGTCTGGTTTCACGAGCGCCCGCAGCCCCGGATCGGACTCGTAGCGCGGCACCACATGGACGTGCAGGTGGAAAACCTCTTGCCCGGCCACCGCCCCGGCGTTTGAGAGTATGTTGACCCCGTGCGCGCCCAGTTTGCCGGCCAGTAGCTTCGCGGTCGCGCTGATCGCGGGCGCAATCTCCGCCAGCGCTTCCGGATCGGCCAGCAGGTCGGCCACATGGCGGCGCGGGATGACCAGCGCATGGCCCGGATGCCAAGGGTTTATGTCCAGAAAGGCAACCGCTTTGTCGTCGGCGTAAACCTGGTTGGAGGGAATCTCCCCGGCGGCTATCTGGCAGAAAAGGCAAGTCATAGCGCCCATCATATGCCGCCGCCAGGTTCCCGACAGCCAGTTGGCTCCGCGCAGGTGGCGCAGGTGGCGCAAATACCGGCATTGCCGCGCAGCGGCGTTCAGCGCACGGTGACTCCGGCGTCGGCCAGCGCGGCTTTGACTTCCGCAATGGTCAGGGTTTGGTAGTGGAAAACCGAAGCGGCGAGCACCGCGTCCGCCCCGGCCTGGGCCGCCTCGACAAAATGCCGGGTGGTCCCAGCCCCGCCCGAGGCTATCACCGGCACGTCCACCGCGGCTTTTACCGCCCGGATCATCTCCAAGTCGAAGCCGTCGGTGGTGCCGTCGGCGTCCATTGAGTTGAGCAGCACCTCTCCGACGCCGCGCGCGCAGGCTTCGCGCACCCAGGCTAGGGCGTCCAGCCCCGCCCGCTCGCGGCCCCCGTGGGTGGTGACCCCAAAACCGGAGGGTTGCCCCGGCTCCCGGCGGGCATCCAGCGAGAGCACCAAGACCTGGTTTCCGAAACGCCGCACGATTTCGTCGATGGCGCCGGGCCGGGCGATGGCGCCGGTGTTGATGCCCACTTTGTCAGCCCCGGTGCGCAGCAGCTGATCGACGTCGGCCACGCCGCGCACTCCCCCGCCCACGCACAACGGGATGAAGACCGTTTCCGCCGTCCGCCGCACCACGTCGTAGGTGGTGGCCCGGCCTTCAGCCGAGGCGGAGATGTCCAGGAAGACCAATTCGTCGGCGCCCTCGCGGGCGTATTCGGCGGCCAATTCCACCGGATCGCCGGCATCGCGCAAGTTTCGGAAATTCACTCCCTTGACCACCCGTCCGTCATGGACGTCCAGGCAGGGGATCACGCGCAGGGCAAGAGACATGGCTATAGGTTACCGTGGCCGGTCAGCGCAAAGGCGATGGCCCCGCAATGAATGCGGGGCCATCGCCTTTGTCTAGTTCTGCTCCAGGCAGGATCACTTGATGATCTTGGTCACCCGGCCGGCGCCGACGGTGCGGCCACCTTCGCGGATGGCGAACTTCAAGCCGTCCTCCATAGCGATCGACTTGTTCAAGTGGACCGTCATGTCGGTGTTGTCGCCGGGCATCACCATGTCGGTGCCCTCCGGCAGCTTCACCTCACCGGTCACGTCGGTGGTGCGGAAATAGAACTGCGGGCTGTAGTTGGAGAAGAACGGCTTGTGGCGGCCACCCTCTTCCTTGGTCAGCACGTAGACATTGCCCTCGAAGTCGGTATGCGGAGTGGTGCTGCCCGGCTTGGTGACGACCATGCCGCGCTCGACCTCTTCCTTCTTCGTGCCGCGCAGCAGCACGCCGACGTTCTCACCGGCGCGACCCTCGTCGAGGATCTTGCGGAACATCTCGACGCCGGTCACCACTGTGGTCAGCTTCTCCGGACGGATGCCGATGATCTCCACCTGCTCGCCAGTCTTGATGATGCCGCGCTCGATACGCCCGGTCACCACGGTGCCACGACCGGTGATGGTGAAGACGTCTTCAATCGGCATCAGGAAGGGCTTGTCGGTCTCGCGGGCTGGCTGCGGAATGTACTCGTCAACCGCGTCCATCAGCTCAAGGATGGTCTTGGACCATTTCTCGTCGCCATTCAGGGCCTGGAAAGCGGACAGCCGCACGACTGGGCAGCCGTCGCCGTCGAATTCCTGGTTGGTGAGCAATTCGCGGATTTCCATCTCCACCAGGTCGATCAGGTCGGCGTCGGCGTCATCGATCATGTCGCACTTGTTCAGGGCGACGACGATGGCGGGCACGCCCACCTGGCGGGCGAGCAACACATGCTCGTGGGTCTGCGGCATCGGACCGTCGGTGGCGGCGACCACGAGGATCGCGCCGTCCATCTGAGCCGCACCGGTGATCATGTTCTTCACATAGTCAGCGTGACCTGGGCAGTCAACGTGCGCGTAGTGACGCTTCTCGGTCTCGTACTCCACATGTGCGATGGAGATGGTGATACCGCGCTGACGCTCTTCGGGCGCCTTGTCGATGGCGTCGAAAGGCGTGAACTGGTTGGCCGGAAGGGTGGGATAGGTCTCGTGAAGCACCTTGGTGATCGCCGCGGTGAGCGTGGTCTTGCCGTGGTCGATGTGCCCGATGGTGCCGATATTACAGTGCGGCTTGGTCCGCTCGAACTTGGCTTTTGCCACTTGGGCTCCTTTTCGGATTGTCGCCACGCTGGTTGCGAGGCGTTTTGTTGACTGCAATTCAGCCCGCGCTTAGCGCAGACCGACTCAGCCTATCTAATCGAGCGGTCTTGTCCAAACTCAACGCCGAGAGTCGCGCAGATTTCGACCTGTCCACCCGTCCAAACCAGCGCGGCCCGAGTCCGGAGCGCGAGGCAGGCGGATGCCAGGCTAGCAGCACTGCGGCTGAATCTGCTAACACACCCTGCTGGTGCCCGCGCCGTACGATTGCGGAAACACCCCGCAGACCGCGCCGGGAAGGGCGGGCCACAGCTTGCCGGATATCGGCGATCAGGCCCGCAAAGCTTGGGCGACCGGGAGTCTGGTGGCTTTCAGCGCGGGGATGATCGACCCGGCCAGCGAGGTGGTGATCGCGGCTACGATCCCCCATGCGCAGGCGGCCCAGGGGAAAGAGGGATTCGTCACCGGGGAGTCCGCAGGCACGAACCCAGGGACGACGAAGGTGAGGGCGAGCGCGGCGATGGCGATTGCCAACACCGACGAGGCGACGCCGATCAGGATCGCGCTGCCCAAGATGTGCGCGAGCAGGTCGCGTTTGCGGGCGCCTATCGCGCGGCGGATCACCAAT
>JAIRXX010000036.1 GCA_031268065.1 Propionibacteriaceae bacterium | reverse complement strand
AGGCTGTCGCGCCGAAAGCCTGGGCGCGTTCCAGGTTGTCCTGCTTGATGTCGCAGGCGATGACCGTCTGAGCGCCCGCCACCTTGGCGCCTTGGATCGCGTTGACGCCCACGCCGCCCACGCCGAAGACCGCAACCGACGAACCCGGACCCGCTTGGGCCGCCCGCACCGCCGCGCCGTAACCGGTGGCGACCCCGCAGCCAATCATGCTGGCGGGCACCATCGGCATTTCTGGCGGCATCGGCACGCAACTCAGCTGCGGGATCACTGCGTACTCGGCGAAGGTGGAGAGCAAAGACGAGTGGTGGCAGCCCCGCCCGTCGAGGCTCAGCCTGGTGGACCCGTCCAGCAGCGTCCCGGCGAACATCGGCCCGAAAGCCGATTCGCAAAGATGCACCTTCCCGGCAGCGCAGAAGGCGCAGACGCCGCAAAACGGCACCCAGCTCAGGGCCACCCGGTCACCGACGGCGCAGGTGGTGACGTTCTCGCCCACGGACACGACGGTGCCCGCTCCCTCGTGCCCGAGCACCTGCGGCACGGGCGAGGACGGGTCCAGCAGCGTGTTCAAATCGCTGTGGCATACGGCGGTGGCGGCGATCTTGACCAACACTTCGGTGGCTTTGGGGTCGGCCAGTTCCACTTCCCTCACGGAAAGCTGTCCGGTGGCGGTCATCACCGCGGCTTGCATGGTGCGAGGCATGGTTGCTCCTAGTGTTTTTGGCGTGCAGAACTTTGGCGAGTGAGTTGGGGGAGGCTAATACGAGTACCAGATCGCCTTCGCCTTGGTGTAGAGGTTGAGCGAGGCGCGGGCCAGATCCTGCCCCCAACCCGATTCCTTCCAGCCGCCGAAGGGGCTGGCGTGGTCGTAGCAGCCGTAGCGGTTGATGAAGACCTGCCCAGCCCGCAGCGCGTTTGCGACCCGCTGGGAGCGGGCGATGTCATTCGTCCACAGCCCCGCCGCCAGGCCGTATGGGCTGTCGTTGGCGATGGCGACCGCCTCGGCTTCCCCGCTGAACGGGATCACTGTCAGCACCGGGCCGAAGATTTCCTCTTGGACGATCCGCATCGAGGCGGTGCAGTCGTAGAAGATGGTCGGGTTTAGGTAGAATCCGGCCGAATTGGCGCCGTCGGTGTTGCGGGTGCCGCCGGTCAGCACTTTGGCGCCCTCTGCTTTGCCGATTTGGATGTACTCCAAGATTTTCTCGAAATGGTCGCGCGAGACCTGCGGACCCTGGTTCGACCAAGCTGAGAAGGGATCGCCCACCTTCCAGGCGTCGGCGTGGGCCTTGAGTCCGGCGAGCACCTGGTCGTAGACCTCGCATTCCACCAGCAGCCGCGTCGGCTCGGAGCATTTCTCGCCCTTGCCGGAGAACATCACCTGGTACGAGCGGTCGATGGCCGCGTCCAGGTCCGGGGCGTCGGCGAAGATGATGTTGGGGGATTTGCCGCCAAGCTCTAGCGAGACCGTCTTCAGATTGGAAGCCGCCGAGTCGCGCACCAGCGCCCGGCCCACCTGGGTGCTGCCGGTGAAAGCGATCTTGTCCACATCGGGGTGCCGGGTGAGGTGCCCGGCGTCCCGGCCAGGGCCGAGGATGAGGTTCAGCACGCCAGGGGGCAGAATCTCCGCCTGGTCGATGATCTCCACCAGCCGGATCAGCGAGAACGAGGTCACGCTGGAGGGCTTGATGACCACCGAATTGCCCATCGCCAAAGCCGGAGTGAGCTTGTATCCGGCCATGTCGAGGGGGAAATTCCACGGCACTATCTGGGCGACCACGCCCACCGGCTCGTAGACGGTGTAAGACAGGAAGTCGCCCGCCACCGGGTTGACCTCTCCATAGTGTTTGTCCACCCAGCCCGCGTAGTAGTCGAACAGGTCGGCGACGTCGATGACGTCACCCCAAGATTCTGAGTAAAGCTTGCCGTTGTCGAGGGTCTCCAGCGTGGAGAGTTCGTCGGCCCGGTCGCGGATCAAATCCGCTATCTGCCGCATGGCCCGCCCGCGTGCTTTGAGCTGCCGCCTGCCGCTCCAGGCGCCGGACTCGAAAGCGGCGCGGGCGGCGCCCACCGCCAGGTCTATGTCGGCGGGGCTGGCGCTGGTGAAAACGCCGATCACCTGCCCGGTCGCCGGGTTGACCGATTCGACCAGCTCTCCACGCCCGGGCGCCCAGGCGCCGTTGCGGTAGAGGCCTTTGCACTCAGCCAACCATTCAGCGGCCCATTGAAGTTTCGCGGGTCTCATCTTTTCTCCTTTTTCTCCCGGTGCTGGCGCAAGAATTCAGCCATGCCCAGCTCGTTGACGGCGTTGCTGACCAACGCATAGCCCTCGGCTTCTTTGATGGTGGTGATTTCGGGGATTGAACTGTGCGCGTATCGCTCGCAGACCTCGGCGTTGAATTCGACGCCAGCCAGGCACAGCCGTCCGAAAAGCCCGGCGGCCTGGGTGAACATGCGCATGTTGTCCAGCAGCAGGAAGCCCATTGTCTCCTCCCACAGGTTCAGATGGCCCTCGCCCATGACGAGGCAGCGTTGGATCGCCGCGTCGTTGCCGCACAGGAGGATGTCGCAC
>JAIRXX010000035.1 GCA_031268065.1 Propionibacteriaceae bacterium | reverse complement strand
GCCAAAGAGCTTCGCGCCGCCGCCAGGGCGCTCCGGGCCGAGCGGTTGTCGCTTGCCGATGTCGGCGCGGTCCTGGGCGTGTCCCATCAGCGTGCGCACCAACTCGTCAATACTTGACGGATAGCTGCAACCTCGCAAAATGCACAGCCCGAAAGTCGTAATTTGCTCAGTTGAGCTGGCGTAATTTGCTCAGTTGAAACTACGTAATTTGTCCAGTTTGCTGTCAGCTTCCCGTTGCGACTTAAGCCGCGCTGACGATTTCTGGAGAACCGAGCAGATGCGTCAAAGGGTTCCGAAGCGGCCTTGACCGCGCAGCTGTTGTGCAGATTGCCAAGGTTTTAGCGGCGACGTTGGCGATGCCCATTCCCACGCAGGCGGCTGACTTGCTTGCGCTCAGCCGGTGATGGCGCGTTGGATGCGCAGCCGGGCGGTGCGCCCTAGGTGGATGTCACCGAATTGGGTGGCGGTGAAGACGCGGGGGTCTTGGCTGGAGTTTTGGATTGCGTTGATCATGTCGCCTAGTTGGGCCACTTGGGTTCGCAGGGTGTCGAGTTCGCTCTCCAGGGCGAGGATACGGCGGATGCCTTCGAGGTTGATGCCCTCGTCTTGGGAGAGTTGTTGGATATGGCGCAGCTTCGCCACGTCGCGCAGCGAATAGCGCCTGCCCCGGCCTTTGGCGCGGCGCGGGACGACCAGGCCGAGTCGGTCGTAGCCGCGCAGGGTCTGCGGGTGCATCCCGGCCAGCTGCGCGGCCACCGAGACCACGAAGAGCGGCAAGTCGGGATCGAGTCGCGCGGGCAGGTTTTCAGTCATTGCCAGGGGCCTCAGTCATTGCCTGGCTCGGCGAATAGTTTCGCCCTCGGGTTCAGGTCTTCCAGCTTGGCGTATTCGGCCAACTGCTGCCGCGCCGCGTCGTCCAGCGTTTTGGGCACTTCGATTTCCACGTTGACCAGCATGTCTGGCTCACCTTCGCTGCGGGAGCGGACGCGGAAAGTCTGGCCGTTCGGCGTTCCGGCGGGAATGCGCAGCCGCACCTTGCCCCCGGCCAGCGTTGGCACCTCAATCTCGGTGCCCAGCGCCGCCTCAGCGAAGGTGACTGGCGCGGCCAGGGTGACATCTTTGCCTTTGCGCCCGAACAGCCGGTGCCCGGTGACGCCGATCTTGACGAACATGTCCCCGTTTGGGCCGCCGTCGGCGCCTGGTTGGCCTTTGCCCTTGATCTTTATCCGCTGGCCATCCTTGACCCCAGCCGGAACGCGCGTTTGCACATTTCCGGAAAGCCCGGCGACATTTATCGTCGCGCCGTTTAGCGCGTCGTTGAAACTTATAGTCGCTTGGGTCTCCACGTCGCCGCCGCGCTGGGGGCGGCGAAAATCGCTCTGCTGCCCGAAACCGGAAAATCCGCCGCCGCCGAATAGCCCGCCGAGCAGGTCAGAGATATTGCGCCCGCCCAAAATGTCGTTCATATCCGGGCTTTGCCCACTTGGCCCAGCGGCGAAGCGGTAGCCGGAGCCAAACAGGGAACGGGCCTCGTCGTATTCTTTGCGATTCTTCGAGTTGCCGATGACGGCGTACGCCTCGGAGACGTCCTTGAACTTTTCTTCAGCCCCCGGATTGTCTTTGTTGGCGTCGGGGTGATATTGCTGCGCCAGTTTGCGGAACGCTTTCTTGATTTCGGTGTCGCTGGCCTGCTTGGAGACGCCGAGGATTTGGTAATAATCCTTTTCGAGCCAGTCTTTGGTGCTCAACTACGTCTCCCTCCTGTCTTGGTGTTGTGCGCGGCTGTCGCGGTGTCGTTTGCGGCTGCCGTGGTGTTATACGTGCTCACTGGTCGGGATCGGCCACCCCGACACGGGCGGGGCGCAGCACCCGGTCATTCAGCTTCACGCCCTTCTGCATCACGGCTGCGATGGTCGGGCCGTCAATCTCGCCATCGTAGGGCATTTGCAGCAGCGCTTCGTGGATTTGCGGATCAAAAGGCTCTCCGGCCTCCCCGAAAACCTCCAGCCCGAATTTCGCCGAGATTTTCTCCAACTCATCGGCCACCAGCCGGAAGCCGCCGACCAATTCCTCATGCTCGCGGGCCGCTTCCACCGAGTCCAACACCGGCAGCAGGGCGAGCAGCACCGTCTCAATGCCGGATTGCCTGGCCAGCGCCCGGTCGCGGTCCACGCGCCGTTTGTAATTCGCATATTCGGCTTGCAGACGCTGCAGGTCGGCGGTGCGCTCGTCAATGATGTCCTGCGGGCTGGGCGCGGGCTTCTCCTCAGCTTGGGCTTCGGACTGCGAAGCCGCATCCCGTCCGGCGTCGGGCGTCCCGAATTCAGCGGCGACCTTGCTGGCCAGCGCGTCCAATTCTTCCAGCAACTCCGGGCTGAGCGAACCTTCTGGCTCGCCCAGCCCTTCCGGCTCAGCCGGAGGTTGCTCCTCAGGGGTTGCGGTGAAGTCTGCGCTCACTTGGCGTCGCCCTCATCGTCAACGATCTCCGCATCGATCACGTCATCCTCGCCAGCGCCAGCTTGCGGCTCACCGGTTTCAGACGCTCCGGCCTGGGCCGCCTGCGCGGCGGCGTACATGGCCTGCCCCATCGCGGATGCTTTGTTGTTCAGCTCTTCGACAGCCGCCTTCACCGCGTCGTTGTCGTCGGAGGCCAGGGCTTCCTTCAGCTTGGCGATAGCCTCGGTAACCGGCGTTTTCACCTCGTCGGTCAGAACCTCGGCATTTTCGGAGAGCAGTTTCTCGGTGCGGAAGACCAGCGCGTCGGCCTCGTTGCGCAATTCCACCGCCTCGCGGCGTTGGCGGTCCTCTTCGGCGTGCGCCTCTGCCTCTTTGACCATCCGGTCGATGTCGTCCTTGGCCAGCGCCGAACCCCCGGTAACCGTCATGGACTGTTCCTTGCCGGTGGCTTTGTCCTGCGCGTGGACGTGGACGATGCCGTTGGCGTCGATTTCAAAGGAGACCTCGATCTGCGGCACCCCGCGCGGGGCGGGCATCAGCCCAGTCAGCTCGAAATTGCCCAACGACTTGTTGTCGCGGGCGAAATCGCGCTCGCCTTGGTAGACCTGGATCATCACCGACGGCTGGTTGTCGTCGGCGGTGGTGAAGATTTCCGAGCGTTTGGCCGGGATGGTCGTATTGCGCTCCACGATCTTCGTCATCACGCCGCCCTTGGTCTCGATGCCCAGCGAGAGCGGGGTTACGTCGAGCAGCAGCACGTCCTTGATCTCGCCCTTCAGCACACCGGCCTGCAGTGACGCGCCCAGCGCCACAACCTCGTCCGGGTTCACGCCCTTGTTCGGCTCCTTGCCGCCGGTCAGTACCTTGACCAGTTCAACGACGGCTGGCATCCGGGTGGAGCCGCCGACCAGGATGATGTGGTCGATCTTGGCGACGGAGGTGTTGGCGTCTTTGATCACCTTGTTGAACGGCGCGCGGCAGCGGTCGAGCAGGTCTTGCGTCATCCGCTGGAATTCGGCCCTGGTCAGCCGCTCGTCCAGGTGCAGCGGCCCTTCGGCGGAGGCGGTGATGTAGGGCAGGTTGATCGAGGTTTCCTGGGTGGCGGACAATTCGATCTTGGCCCGTTCGGCTGCCTCTTGCAGGCGCTGTTTCGCCATTTTGTCCTGGGCCAGGTCTACGCCGTGCTTGTTCTTGAACTGGGTGACCAGCCAATCGACCACGCGCTGATCCCAGTCGTCGCCGCCTAGGCGGTTGTCGCCGTTGGTGGACTTGACCTCGAATACGCCTTCAGCGATTTCCAGCAGGGAGACGTCGAAGGTGCCGCCGCCGAGGTCGAAGACCAAGATGGTCTGCTCCGCATCGCCCTTGTCGAGGCCGTAAGCCAGCGCTGCGGCGGTTGGCTCGTTGATGATCCGGTCTACCACCAGTCCGGCGATTTCCCCGGCTTCTTTGGTGGCCTGGCGCTCCGCGTCGGAGAAGTAGGCGGGGACGGTGATCACCGCGTTGGTCACCGGCTCGCCCAGATAGGCTTCGGCGTCGCGCTTCAACTTTTGCAGCACGAAGGCGGAGATTTGCTGGGGCTTGTAGTCTTTGCCGTCGATCTTCACCGACCAACTGGTGCCCATGTGGCGCTTGACGCTGCGGATGGTGCGATCCACGTTGGTGACAGCCTGGCGTTTGGCGACCTCGCCCACCAGGACTTCTCCGCCCTTGGCGAAGGCCACCACCGAGGGTGTCGTCCGTGCGCCCTCAGCGTTGGAAATGACAGTGGGTTCGCCGCCTTCAAGAACTGCGACGACTGAATTTGTGGTGCCGAGGTCAATGCCGACTGCTCGTGCCATAGTGGTTTACCTCCAAGTGATGTTGAATACAAAAGTTGAGTCTACCATACTCAACTCTCAGTTCAAGCGGGCTTCCGCCGCCAGTTTCTGCCCATAGCGGACCACGCCCTCCAGGCCGTGACCGTTCAGATCGTGGCTAGCCCTTTTGCCTCGCGTCAATCCGTCTGGACTTATCCGCCCAGACGGTCGGCATCCCCGGTCAGGCGATGCCCTGCTTGGTTTGGATAATGTAAACCTAAGCCAGGACGAACCGGGTGTTCGGAGAAGAGCTATCGCGTGGGTTAACTACTCACCGTCGCCCAGAGTTCCTCCGAGTCGCAGTCCGAGGGTAGCGGCGTGCGATGCAGCAACGAGGGGGCGGCCTCGGCGGCCTCGGCCAACGTCGCCGCGACCCAATCGAGCGAATTGCCCTGCATCGACACCCGGAA